>CAMAHD010000128.1 GCA_945834405.1 uncultured Prevotella sp.
TAGATACAACACCCTTCTTCACAACATCGTAACTACTGTTAGAGTCACCTTTATAATTCAAAGCGCCCTCAGTAAATCCCTCTGACCATTTCTTTCCGCTAAGGTCAGACATGTTCCAAAGATAGTCGTGCGCCAGAGCAGAACCTGCTACAGAAAGCGCACCCATTAAAGTTAAGACTTTCTTCATAATCTGTTTGTTTTAAAAGTTGAATTTGATATTTGTAATTATAAATTTTGCCTGAAAAAGTGAACTGCGTAAACACGTTACACGGCTCATTGAGCAGGGACAGATACAGTGATTGCTGACCGTCCTTTTGCACACTTGCCTCCTTTTTCGCTGCAAATGTACAAATAATATATAAAAGTACCCCCCCCGCGTTAAATTATCTTAACACGAGTGTTTTTTTTGATTTTCTTGCAAAAAGAGGGCAGAGCGGGAGCAGGCAAAAATTACTTACACCTTATTATATATACGCACAACTTGTAGTAAGTAATGATAAGAAAATAACTTGGTATGCTTTGGAAAAAATTACAAATATTAGAATATCCATTCGTTCTAACCGGACTCAGAGACAACTGTGGTATGCCTGTCTGCTCAGGGATTAGAGCAAGAGCCAGCCGGCAGCACCACAGTACAGAATCATCTTGATGGGATTAATCTTGAAAAACTTGGTTCCAAGAAAAGTAGCGATGAAGAGGAAACAGCTGATGCAGAACTGCCAGAGATTGACAGAGGGAGTTGAAAAGTTGTCTGGCGTCATCAACAATAGAGTGGCAGCTCCCAGCAATCCGACTACGGCAGGACGCAGTCCCAAAAAGAGCGACTGAACCAAGGAGGTATGCATGTACTTCATGAAGAGCTTGCTGATGAGTACCATGAGAATCAAAGAAGGCAGAACCAGAGCAAACGTAGCCGTGACACTACCCAATATAGCCATGCCATTACCCATTCCTGCATGTTGCACAGCCGTATAGCCGCAATAGGTGGCAGAGTTGATGCCGATAGGTCCGGGGGTCATCTGACTCACAGCCACAATATCAGTAAACTCTGCAGTAGTCATCCAGTGCCAATGGTGCACTACCTCACCCTGTATGAGGGAAAGCATACCATAGCCTCCGCCAAATCCGAAGAGACCGATGATGAAAAAGGTGACAAAGAGATGCAGGAATATCATGATTCTGTGGGTTTAATGAAACGTCCGTAAAGAAAACCGGCTGTTGCGGCGATGATGATGATATAAATAGGAGACATACCCAGTCCCCATATAGCCAATGCCCCGGCTATGGGAATCCAGCAGTTGCTCCACCCGATGCGAGCACTCTTTGCCAGATTGAAGGTAGGAACGGCAATGAGTGCCACCACGGCGGGACGTATGCCCCGGAAGATGGAAGCTACCGTAGGATTATCCTGAAAATGGCGGAAGAACATGGCGATGAACAGAATAATGAGGAAGGAAGGAAGAGCTGTTCCAAGCGTGGTACAGATAGCACAGGGCAGCTTACCCAACTTATACCCGACGAAGGTACTGATGTTGATGGCAAACACTCCGGGACAACTCTGCGAGATAGCTATCAAATCGAGCATTTCCTCGCGCTTCATCCATTGGTGACGCTCTACTACTTCCTGTTCAATGATAGGTATCATGGCATAACCTCCCCCCAGGGTGAAGAGCCCAATCTTGAAGAAGGTCTTGAATGATTCCAAATAGAGGTGCATGATGGCTGTTGTTTGTTGCTGTTGGTGAAAAAGCAGGAGCGTTCCATTACTGGAACGCCCCGCTGCTGTATTTACTTGTTCTCAATCCACTTGCGGGCATTGACAAACGCCTCTATCCAAGGTGTCACTTCATCCATACGATGTTTCTGGGGATACCAGGCACACTGCCAGGGGAAGATGGCACGCTCCAGATGGGGCATCATGGCGAGATGGCGTCCGTCAGCCGAGCATATACCAGCCACCTGATAGTCGGAACCATTGGGGTTGGCAGGATAAGCTGCATGGTTGTACTTGGCTACGATATGATAGTTGCTCTCTGACTCAGGAAGTCTGAACTTTCCTTCTCCGTGAGCAACCCATATACCGAGCTTGCTGCCGGCGAGTGAACCAAACATGACACTGTTGTTCTGAGGGATGTCCAAGCTGACGAAACAGCTCTCGAACTTATGAGAATCATTGTGCAGCATCTTGGCTCCCTTGGCTCCGGTCAGACCCAGTTCTACCATCAACTGGCAACCGTTGCAGATACCGAGTGAAAGCGTATCTTCACGGGCATAGAAGCGGTCGAGAGCCTCCTTGGCCTTGGGATTGAACAGGAAGGCACCAGCCCATCCCTTGGCAGAACCCAAGACATCGCTGTTGGAGAAGCCACCGCAGAAGACGATGAGATTCACCTCGTCGAGCGTTTCACGGCCACTGATAAGGTCGGTCATCATCACATCCTTCACGTCGAAGCCAGCGAGATAGAGTGAGTATGCCATCTCACGTTCGCCATTGGTACCCTTCTCACGAATGATGGCAGCCTTGACACCTGAGCGCTCGCGTCTGTCGGCGCTGATACCATAGTGTTCCAAGGTTCCTACAAAGTCCTCCTTGAAACGTATCTCCAATGGCTGGTTCTTATAGTTGGCATAACGTGCATCGGCACATCCGTTGAAACTTTGGTTACGGTCGAGCAGATGTGAAGTCTTGTACCAGGTATCACGGAGGGCATCAATGTCGAAGACATGTTCAGCATCACCAACCTTCACCACGAGACTGCGGCTCTCGGGCACGGGATAACCTATCTTGGCGTATGCTACGCCACTGCCATCCATGAACTTACGGAATTCCTGCTTGTGGCGGTCGGGCACTTCGACAATCACACCGGGATTCTCGGCAAAGAGAGTCTTCACGATGTCGCCATCCTTACAGAGGTCGAAAAGATTGATGTGCATACCGCCCGTCGTATTGGCGAAACACATCTCCAGAAGGGTGGTTACGAGACCACCGGCACTGATATCGTGACCAGCTATGATCCAACCACGACGAATCATCTCCTGCACAGCCATGAAGGCATCGCGGAAATATTCGGCATTGGTAACGGTAGGCACATCATCGCCTACCTTTCCCAGACTCTGTGCAAAAGCGGAACCACCGAGACGCTGCTCATCAAAGGAGAAGTCGATATGGTAGAGACTGGAATTCTTGTCATTGACTACGACGGGAGACACCACCTTGCGGATGTCTGACACCTCACCTCCGGCACTGACGATGACTGTTCCCGGACTGATAATCTTCTCGCCACCGGGATATTGCTGGGTGAGCGAGAGAGAGTCCTTGCCCGTAGGCACGTTGATATGGAGGGAGCAGCAGAAGTCGGAAAGCGCACGCACGGCACTGTACAGACGGGCATCCTCACCTTCCTGAGAACGGCAGGGCCACATCCAGTTGGCAGAGAGAGAAACGCTGTTCAAGCCCTCACTCAAAGGAGCCCATACGATATTGGTCAATGCTTCGGCAACAGAGAGGACACTGCCTGCTTCAGGCGAAGCGAGTCCAGCCTGCGGCGCATGACCAATGGCAGTGGCAATACCCTTGCGTCCGCGATAATCGAGCGCCACGACACCACAGTCGCTCAATGGCAACTGTATCTCACCCTGACACTGCTGACGAGCAATCTTTCCCGTTACCGAACGGTCTACCTTGTTGGTCAGCCAGTCCTTGCAAGCCACAGCTTCCAGCTGGAGTACGCGAGATACATATTCATCTAAGGAAGCGGCACTATAGCTCACTCCTTCATAATGATGCTCGACGGTCTTATCCACCATGATGGTCTTGGGGGAATGGCCGAACATCTGAGCTACATCAAGGTCGAAAGGCTTCACACCATCCCCTTGCACAAAGGCGAAGTGGGCATCTCCTGTCGTCTCACCGACGACATACATCGGAGCGCGTTCGCGCTCGGCGATACGGCGTACGTGCTCAATATGCTTTTCATCTATCAGCAGACCCATGCGCTCCTGACTCTCATTGGCAATGATTTCCTTGGCAGAGAGCGTCTTGTCGCCGATGGGCAGCTGAGTCATATCTATCCTGCCGCCACACTCCTCAACCAGTTCGGAGAGACAGTTGAGGTGACCGGCAGAACCGTGGTCGTGGATGCTGACAACGGGATTGACATCCTCTTCGCAGAGGGCACGCACCAGGTTGTAAGCTCTTTTCTGCATCTCAGGGTTGGCACGCTGCACGGCATTCAGCTCGATACCGTTGCTGTAACGACCGGTATCTACAGACGACACCGAGCCGCCGCCCAAACCGATACGGTAGTTATCACCGCCCACGACAACCACCTTGTTGCCTGGCTGTGGCTCCTTCTTCAGGCAGTCGCGCTTGGTTCCATAACCGACACCACCCGCCAGCATAATCACTTTATCGTAGGCATATTTGGCATCGGTGGCAGTCTCCTGATGCTCAAAGGTAAGCACAGAGCCACAGATAAGGGGCTGTCCGAACTTATTACCGAAGTCGCTGGCACCATTGGAAGCCTTGATCAGAATCTGCTCGGGAGTCTGGTAAAGCCATTTACGCTCATCAAGCTTGTTCTCCCAGTCGCGAGCGGCATCCTTCAGTCGGGGATAAGCCGTCATATAAACCGCCGTACCGGCAATAGGCCATGAACCGACGCCACCACCCATACGGTCGCGTATCTCACCACCCGTACCCGTAGCAGCTCCATTGAAAGGCTCTACCGTGGTGGGGAAGTTATGGGTCTCTGCCTTGAGCGAGATGACGCTCTCTACATCTTTCACTTCAAAGAAGTCGCTGGTAGACTGGTCTTTGGGTGCGAACTGCTCTACCATCGGACCCTGTGCGAAAGCCACATTATCTTTATAGGCAGACAGAATCTTGTTGGGGTTCTCCTTGGTAGTACGTTTAATCATGGCAAAGAGACTGGATTCCATCTCCTGACCATCGATAATGAAGGTTCCGCCAAAGATTTTATGACGGCAGTGTTCGGAGTTAATCTGTGCAAAGCCGAAGATTTCCGAGTCGGTCAAGGGTCTTCCGTTCTGCTTCTCTATCTTGTGCAGGTATTCAATTTCCTCTGGCGAGAGGGCAAGACCTTCCTGCTCGTTATACTCTTCCAGATTCTCCACGTGCTTGATGGGTTGCGGCTCGATGTTGACGGTAAAGATTTGCTGGTCGAGTCCTTCGTACATACGCTGCAACATCGGGTCGTGTTCGGCATCCTTGCTGTCAACAGGGAAATATTCTTCAATACGTGAAATGCCGCGGAGACTCATGTTCTGTGTAATCTCTACGGCATTGGTGCTCCAAGGAGTAATCATCTCCCTGCGGGGTCCCACAAAGAAACCTGTCATCTGTTCACCTTCGACAAGCTGCGCATCGCCGTAAAGCCAGCAGAGTTCACGGATTTCTTCTTGACTCAACTGATGGTCTGTTTCAGTTGCAATCACGCTCTTCTGAGGAGTTTGGAAAAATAGTATCATGTTTCTTCTGATTGATATGTTATATAACTGCTGCAAAATTACAACAAATAATTGAAACTAAAGAAATACTACCTGTTTTTTTCTGCCTATCCAAAGAAAGCACAAAAGAGCGGAGCTCAGGGAGTCCACTCTTTGACTCCCCAAGCTCCGCCACATTTTATTAAGGTGTACAGAACCTTATTAAAGAATTCTGTATTAGTCTACTTTATACCAGTTCTTGTCCTTGCCGCCGTTGCTTTCAACCCAAGACTTGTACTTGCTGAAGGATTCGCTGATAGCATGTCTCTCGTTGTCCTTGTTCAGCAGTCTTTGCACATCTTTCTCTGTAGCACCAGAGAGGTAGAAGGCGAAAGGATAGTTGCCCTTACGGACATAGTATATCTTATTGGCTACGTCAGAACAGTCATCCTCCGTACCGAAGAAAGACTTGTCTGCCAATGCGGTAGGAGCCTCCTTGGGCAGGTGAATCTCAAGTCGCTTGCCTTCCACATCACGATAGACGAAAGGACTGACGGTAATCTTCTTGTCCTTATAGAGCGTGCCGAGCTGGGCACTGTGCTTTACATTGATGCGGTATTCCGTGCCTACTTCGCCCTTGACATTCGAGGTCAGATAGAGGACCTTGTTCTTCGTATCATACTCAAACTGGGTTTCTTCAAACTCTTCTTTGCCGGGTTTCTTGACCATGCACTGCAGTTCGTCAGTACCAACCAGTCCTTTCAACACCAAAGCGATACCGCTCTGAAGAGCCTCAGCCCTTGCCTCGTTGGTGAAGGTCTTGAAGGTATAGCCCTCTTCGTAGATGGCATTGTTCTCTGTCGAATACAGCTTGTGGTAGGTGGCATTGAAAATAACGTCGTTCATGTCGTAGTCTCCCTTGGAGGGCCACTGGTCTTCGAAGGCATAGAAGCCCAGGTTCTGCTGAGCAAGGATGGTGTTGTATTCAGGAGCAGGTGTAGGTCCTGTAGCATCGACCGTTTTGGTCTGGAAGGTGACGATGAAGTCACTGTAGTTCTTGTCCCAGCCACCGTCATCCTCGAAAGAAACGAGCACCTGACCGTTGACGTTATACACGGCACTCATAGGCTTGGCGTATGGGTTGCCGTTCTGGTCAATGCTGACATAAGCCGACGTTGCCGAACGCTGCTTTCTGTCTTTCTTGAAGTCACCTTTAGTGGTGAGTCTGTTAGACCAGCCGTTGGCTGCCAGAACGAAACCGATACGATAACCTGCGGGGAAGACTGTCGTTGCGTTAGCCTTGCTGCCGGAAGCAATCTCTGGATAGTACATCAGCTTGACACAATCTCCGTGGGCTGCACCTATATAATTCTGCGAACCAGGATAGAAACCATCCTGAGTGTTAGGGAATATCAAGACTACGTTGACATCGTTCAAAGAGGTAGGCGTTGTGCCTTCGGGATAATAGTAATATCCCAGACTGCTATGCCAGCAAGTATTTCCACCTATGACAGTGATTGCAAGCTCTGTGGGCTTGGTCAGCTGGATGTCTGCCTGCTTGATATACTTTTCGGGGAATGAGTTTCTGTCGACAGGGAATACTGCGAGATGGGTCTTGAGATACTTAGCCAGACTGTCCTCTGCAATCAGAGGCAGACCTGGTTCTCCTGAAAAGCGGTTCTGAACACGTCCGTTGTTGTCGTACTCAACCAGCCAGTCATACCATCTCTTGTCATTCTTATAACCTTCGTTGGCTTCCTCTACAGGACAAGTCAGATAACACTTGTTTGTCACTCCGGCGAGTGGTGCTCTGGAGAGCGTTCTTGCCAGCGACATGCTGACGCCGTTGTCAACGAAGTTAACGGTGTTGCCTTCCACGTTTGCCTCCAGAATGGAAGTGGCAATGAAATAAGGAGAATAAGCATAAAGCTTGGTGACGTAAGAAGGCATGGTAATTGTGGATGCAAAAGCACCATTCTCATCAGTAAATCCTGCATAGAGAGGTGTGACACCATCCTTCTTGTAATATTTACCTTCTTCCCATGTTCCGGGTTCCTCGTCAAAAAGCTCAAAGTAGACACTTGTCTTCACTCTCAGATTGTAAGACAGGTTGACACTGAGGTTGGCATTTTCTGTAGAGAAACTGAAGTCATTGTATTCCTTCACCACGGGGTCTGGAGTATTCTCTCCGCCGTTTGCTCCTACGATATCGTCTGCATTGGAACAGCCTGCTAGTACAAGTGCTGCAGCAGCGATAACAGAATAAAAATGTTTGTACATCATAAGCTGATAATTTATGGTTATATCTATTGTTTCCTATTATATCTTTGTTGATCTTCCTCTAAGT
>CAMAHD010000129.1 GCA_945834405.1 uncultured Prevotella sp.
GCACGACCCTCGGCACGACCCTCGGCACGACCTTCCATCTTAGCTGTATCCAAAACGTCGTTCTGTACCATAATATCATCCATGTGGGCATCATAGGCTTGACGTTCCTTGTCATTCATTGTCATGTAGAGCAGTCTGTCCTTAGCCTCACGCAGTCCAGGAGTGGTTGTGGTGTCCTTTATCCTATTATTCTTAAGATAGTCAACCCACTCCTCGATAGGGGTAGTGGCCACTTTATTGAAATTGTTGACGCGGATTATGAAATATTCCGGAAACACATCCTCCGGCACCTTCATCTTTATCTCGTCCTGTTCTCTGGTATTTACCTGTAAGAGGTCGCCAGTATGAACACCTGTGAACACCGTCTTTCCATGATAAAGATAGTCATCGCCTTTTCCAAGGTCAAAATAGAGAATATTGATGGAATACACCTTCTTCACCTGATCGTACTTATTACCGATTTCTATATGCTCGGTAATGGCCTTTGACACTCCGTAAAGCATGCGCTGAAGATAATACAGCTGGCGGGTCAGCTGAACCTCTACGATGATTATCTCGTTATGGTCATTCTTTGCCTTTATGTCCACCCGGTTGAACTTGTCAGAGGCATTTTCCTGATTGCCTTCACTCTCCAGAATCTCCACTATCTTCACTCTCGTGCCTGTCAGCACGGTGATGAGTCCTTCAAGAACAGAAAAATTGGCTTTGTCGCGAAGCATACGCTTTACTGCCCAGTCAAACCGTATATATCTATTACTTACTTCCATACTCATAAACGTATTGTTGGTCACTGCAAAAATAATCATTTATTTCATACCAACCATGTTTTTTATCATAAAAAAGACAAATCTTGCCTACGCAATTGATTTTTTCCTCCATCTAATGATTTTTCCTGTAACTTTTTACCGCCCATATTCCCATAAGAGTGGAGATAATGAAAAGAGCGAGAAGCTGATGGGCAACGCAAAGGAAGCCACCACCACGCACGAACACTGTGCGTATGCCATCGACGAAATAGTGCATAGGGTTTATGTATGTGGTGAGGTATGCAAGATGAGGCATGGAACGCGTGGGAGTGAAAAGTCCGCTGAGCAGGAGCATACACACCACAAAGAACCACATTACGAAGACCGCCTGCTGCATGGTATCGCTATAATTGGAGATGATGAGTCCGAAACTGCTCCAGAAAAGTGCCAAAAGCATAGCCAAGGCAAAAACAAGCCACAAAGGTCCCTGACAGGTAATGCCATAGAGCGCCCAGGAGAGCACAAGGCAGACTATGATAATGAAGAGAGCTATCAGCCAATAAGGTATGAGCTTGGCAAGGATGAATGCCCATTTTGGTACCGGGGTGACATTAATCTGCTCTATGGTACCGGCTTCTTTCTCGCCAACGATATTCAGCGTGGGAAGGAAACCGCACATCAGCATCATCACCATAGCAAAAAGAGCAGGTATCATAAACACCTTGTAATTAAGATTCTTGTTGTAAAGGAACAGCGTTGACACCTCCGACTGCATGGCTGATACCGAGGGACTGACATGCGCCATGACTATCTGTGAGAGATATGAGCCGCCCATCATGCCTTTGGTTCCATTGACGGCATTAGCTGCTATGAGCACCTGAGGGGTGCGCTTTCGGGTGAGGTCACGGCTGTAGTGCTGAGGTATTACCAGCACCACGTCGGCATCCATCTTCTCGATGTCCTTGAGTGCGGCATCGTAAGTAGGTTTCTGACCATTGAAAATAAAATAGTTGCTTGCCTCTATGCTCTGCACAAGCTGGCGCGACAATGTGGAGCGGTCGTTATCTACCACATCCACCCGGACATTCTTCACTTCCTGATTCATCACCCACGGCATCACGCACATCATCACAATCGGAAAGATGATGATGAGACGAGGTAGAAATGCATTGCGGCGTATTTGCAGGAATTCCTTTTGTATGAGATATTTCAGCATAACCTGTTCTTGAATTTTGCGAGTGCCACTATTAGAAGGATTATTGCCATTGCCACGAGAACCAATATCTCACGGACGACATCACTTATGTCCACGCCCATTATCATGAGCTTGCGCATTGCCTGAATATAATATCTCGGCGGCACCACGGCGGAAATCCACTGCAACACCTCAGGCATGGATTCTACAGGGAACATCATGCCCGACAGCATAACTATTGGTACCAGCAAGACCATAGCCGAGAGAAGCAATGCCATTATCTGGGTGGTCGCAATGTTGGATATCAGCAGTCCCAAGGACAAGGCAAGGATGATATATATGGTGGAGACAATATATATCCATACGATGCTGCCTGCCAAGGGAACATCGAGCACATAGCGTGCCATGAGCAGGATGGTGGTCAGGATGGCAAATGCCAGAACGAGATAGGGCACCACCTTGGCAATGATAATCATCAGAGGTCTGGCAGGCGACACCAACAGCACCTCCATTGTACCACGCTCCTTCTCGCGGACGATAGAGATAGAGGTCATCATGGCACAGACAAGCATCAGCAACATTCCGAGGATGGCGGGCACGAAATTATATGCAGAGCGCATAGAAGGATTGTACAACAGCCTCACCCCCTGCCCCTCTCCAAGGGGAGAGGGGAGTTGATTACTACCGAGTGCTGAGACATTCTGCTGATAAAGCATATCATCTCCTCTCTCTTTTGGAGAGGTGCTGGAAGTTAGAATTCTTGTCGCATAGTTCGCCCACTGCTGTGCCATGTTCGGGTCAGCACCATCCACAATCAGCTGAATAGCCATCTGCTTGTAAACATCGCCTGTTTCCCCACTCCGTCCAAGCATATCACCTCCCATCACTTTTGGAGAGGAACTGGGGATGAGACTGAACACCACAGCCATATCAGCTTTCTGGTTGCGGATAATCTGTTCTGCCTCATGTGGCGTATGTACCGTCTGCGTTATAGTGAAATATTCTGAGGCTGCGAGACGCTCAACCGCTCTCTGCGTCTTGAAATCCATCTGTGACGTAACAATGACCGTGCGTACATTTCTCACGTCGGTCGTTATGGCAAAACCGAATATCAGCATCATCACCACCGGCATCCCGAAGAGTATGAGCATCGTACGCTTGTCACGCAGGATATGTCGTGTCTCCTTTATTACAAATGATACAAACTGTTTCATATTATTCCTTTTAACTCCCCATTATCGCTCGGCTCTGCCGCTCGCCTAAGCGAGAACTCCTTTATTTCCTCTTTGCCTTTCTTGCGAGATAAGTGAACAAATGATCCATATCTGGCTGGTTCAGCTTGGCTTTCAGTTCACCGGGAGTTCCCAAGGCACTAATCTTGCCATCCACCATGATGCTTATGCGGTCGCAATATTCAGCCTCATCCATATAGTGGGTTGTCACAAATACCGTGATGCCACGATGGGCGGCATCATATATCAGCTCCCAGAATTGCCGGCGTGTAGCCGGATCTACTCCTCCTGTCGGCTCATCAAGGAAGACAATGTCCGGCTCATGAAAGATGGCAACCGAGAAGGCGAGTTTCTGTTTCCATCCAAGTGGCAGCGAGCCTACAAGGTCGTTACGGTGGTCCGCAAAGTGCAATTGCTCCAGAAGGATGTCTGTCTTGTGCGCAATATCAGCGTCACGCATACCATATATACCACCAAACAGCCGGAAATTCTCTGCCACCGTAAGGTCCTCGTAAAGAGAGAACTTTTGGCTCATGTAGCCAATATGCTTCTTTATCTCCTCATACTCCGTGCTGATGTCGTACCCCGCCACAGTACCTCTGCCACTTGTTGGCTGGTTTAGTCCCGTAAGAATGTGCATGGCAGTTGTCTTGCCAGCACCGTTCGCGCCGAGAAAGCCAAATATCTCTCCACGGCGGACACTGAAACTGATATCATCTACGGCATGGAAAGCACCGAAAGCCTTTACGAGATGCGACACCTCAATGACGTTCTCATCCTGCTTCATACCGCCACAAATCTGCCGCTCTATGCCTGGAGGATTGAATATCCCTGCAAAGCGGTCGAGGATGCCCTCTGGAGTATCAACACCATGCAACCTTCCCTCATTCAGGAACGCCACCCGCTCGCATTGTCTCACTTCGTCAAGATATGGTGTGGCGGCAACGATGGTGATGCCTCGCTCTTTCAACATGGCAAGCATTTCCCAGAACTCCTTACGGCTCACTGGGTCAACACCCGTAGTTGGCTCGTCAAGAAACAGCACACTGGGCTGGTGTACCAATGCGCAGGACAATGCCAGCTTCTGCTTCATGCCGCCAGACAGCGCCCCTGCCTTTCGGTCACGAAAACGCTCTATCTGACTGTATATTGCCTTAATGCTGTCGTAACCCTCGTCCACAGTAGTGCCGAAAAGTGTAGCAAAGAACTGTAGGTTTTCTTCGACAGTAAGGTCCTGGTAGAGCGAGAAACGTCCGGGCATGTATCCCACTCTCCGACGTATATTCCTCATCTGCCTCACCACGTCAAAGCCATCCACTGCAGCCTCACCAGCATCCGGCAACAATAGGGTACAAAGTATGCGGAACAAAGTCGTCTTGCCTGCTCCGTCAGGACCTATAAGTCCGAACAACTCACCCTTATCCACAGAGAATGAGACATCGGAGAGTGCCTTGACCTTGCCGTAGGACTTGCTGATATTGTTTATTGTAATCATACTAAAACTTCACTTCCCCATACATGCCGATTTTCACATAGCCATCGTTCTTTATCGCCACTTTCAGGGCATAGACAAGGTCTGCACGCTCGTCATCGGTCAGTATTGTCTTAGGGGTAAACTCCGAGCGGCTCGATATCCACGTAACCTTGCCCTGATATTCTTTCTTCTTCCCGTCCCCGTAATCAGCATAGACGATGGCATTCTGTCCCACCTTGATATTCTTCAGCTGTGCCGAGGTGACATAGGCACGAATAAACATGCCTTCCGTATCAGCCATCTTGAACAATGGTTTGCCTGTTGACACAAACTCTCCACGCTCAACATATTTCTCAAGAACAGTACCCTTTGCCGGTGACTTGACATGACACTTGCGCAGCTGGTCACGCAGTTGGTCTTCCTGTACATATGCAGCATCCATCTGCCTGTCAAGCGAATTAGTTGTCACCATCAGCGATGATATCTGTGCGTCGAGCTGACGTTGCAGTACCTCAACCTGACTGTTGGCGTCATCAAGCATCTTGCTTGGAGCCGCTCCGTCTGCCACCAGTTCCCTGTATCTCTGCTGGTCTTGCTTGGCTTTTGCCAACTGCTGCCGTGTAGCGGCAATCTGCTTCTCCATCTCAGGTTTCTGGCTCTGATAGACATTCCTGGTAGCCACAACCTGCTGCAATTTCAGCCATAGCTGTGTGGTATCTATGATTCCTACTTCCACATCGGGTGAGACGACATTTCCTTCCTCCACATCGAAATACATAAGTGTACCCGATTGCTCGGCATATACTGTCGTCTCCGTAGCTTCAAACACTCCCGTAGCGTCATATTCTTTCTCATTGTTTCCGCAGGCCGTCAGCAACAGGGCCGTTCCTGCCAATATTATACTTTTCTTCATAATTGTTTTTATTAAAGGGAAGTTATTGGGAAGTTATGAGGGAAGTTATGATAAGCCAAATGTCTTAGCGCAGAAAGTAATGGCCTTTTAACTCCACATTATAACTCCTTATTTATCTTCCACATCATAACTCCCCATAGTAAACTTCAAGTCATAGATTTCCTTCAGCATGTCTATTTCGTGCATGGTCTGCTGCACGCGTGCCGTATTCTCATTGTTTATTTCCTTCACGAGGTCATTCACGTCGATGATACCATGCGAGAGCTTCGACTCAGCCGCTTTGCGAATTGATGAGCGGAGCGCAATTATCTCCTCGTCCTCCTCCATCAGCTTCCGATAACGGCTTATATTCTCGTTCTGCAGTATCTGCTCCAACTGGTTGTCATAAAGGAAACGCTCACGGCCAACCTCGGCGCTTTCCCGTTGCAGCCGTATCTTTGCCTTGTCGTTCTTGCGGGTGTACAGCGCACCGATGTTCCATGATACCCGTGCGCCAATCATGCCGTTCCATGAGAACTTACGGTTCATCATGTCATCAAACATGTTATACCCTGGATAGCCATAGTAGCCTTGGGCAAACACTCCAAGCCGCGGCATCAGGGCAGCATCAAGTGCTTTTTCCTGACTGTCTGCCAGTCGGAGCTGTGCGTCAATAGCCTTCAGCTCAGGACGATGGTTGGCAAAAGGCTCCACATTTTCCGGGATTGCCGGCTTTACAGCCTCCTTCACCTCAATGCCGCAGAACGAGGACAACATCCTGACAAGGGCTGTTCGTTGCGATTTCAGGCTTGTCATCTGCTGCACGACATTCAGCCGTTCCGCCCTGACGTTCTGATAGTCGCTCTCGGCTGCCGTTCCTCCCTTCAACATCGAGGCAAGTTTCTTCTCGCTGCCATCAAGCACATGCTGCAAATCTTCATTCAGCTTAATCTGCTCATCCACATGAAGGAGCGAGAAGTACATCTCGTTCACGCGCTTGCGTACATTATATATACTGACCTTGTTCTGTGCAGTCTGCAGCTCACCCTGACGGCGTGCTATTTCCTGCTGGCTTTTTATGTTTCCTCCGTCATACACGGTCTGCTGCACGTCTATGCCCACCTTGTACTGGTCTTTTTTCAGCCCCTCCATGCTGACGCCCATCTGCTGGTATAGCGACATCATCTCGTCAGGAAATGCCGTCACGTCACTCTGCAGTGTGGCCTGTGCCGTAGCAGATACCTGTGGCAGCCATCCCTTGCGGATATTCGCCACTGTCAGTTCCGTTGTCTTCTCTATCAGCCCATACTGCCGTATGAGCGGATAGTTGCTCTCCGCCGCCTTCTGACATTCTTCCAATGTCTGCCCCATAGCAAACACAGGCAGCATGATGAGTAGTAAAAAACTGGTTCTCATGTTCGCATAATTATAATCTGATTGTAATAGTAGAAGCAAAAAGAGGAAGAAAACGAGCTAATTATTGCCTGTCTCTCGCCTGATATGTACGAAAAGTCCCTGACAGGCATCCTCCAGCAGTTCTATGACAAGCTCGAAGCCACGTGCACCGCCATAGTATGGGTCTGGAACCACAGAATGACCTGGGTGATGAGTGGCAAAGTCTGTCATCATATGTATCTTGTCACGCTCTTCCTGGCTATCAGCCATTGCCGACACCTCGTGATAGTTCTCCCGGTCCATGACAATGATATAGTCAAAACGGCGCAAGTCGTCACGGCATATCTGGCGTGCCCTCGTCGAGAAGTCATAGCCGTGGTCTGCCCCGTGGCTGCGCATACGCCTGTCGGGCAATTCACCAACATGCCAGGGTCCTATGCCTGCGGAATCTATCTCAAACAAGTGTGCAGCCTTGTTCTTCTCCACAATATGTAACATAATGCCTTCGGCAGCCGGTGAGCGGCAGATGTTGCCGAGACATACGAATAGGACTGATGTTTTTTCGCGGAAATTATCGTGCTTTGTCATATAAAGAGTGTTTAGTATTTCTTCTTATTGAACAGGTCAAAAAAAATCCCTGCAAACCTTTATTTGCAGGGATTTCGGGAGGGGTGCCCGGTGGGACTCGAACCCACGACATTCAGAACCACAATCTGACGCTCTA
>CAMAHD010000130.1 GCA_945834405.1 uncultured Prevotella sp.
CTATCAGCCGCGAGAGCATCGTGAAGCGCATCAAGAGATATGCCGGCGAGGAATATTCGTTCGAGGAATTTGTTGCCAACGACAAACGCGACGTGAATGTGATGGCTACCAGGTCTATAGGCACCTTCAGCGGCTCATTGGTTCATTCGCGCCAGTTGCCGCCAACTATCCACAAGGGAAGCCCGATTAAGAAATCAAGTATTAAAAACAAGAAATGATGAAAAGATATATATTATATATAGGTATGGCACTGTCCATCTTAGGACTTGCCTCCTGCTCTAACGATGACTCGACGGAAGTCCCTTTGAGCACTCATGAGATACCCATGACTTTTGATGTCAGACACCCGTCACAAACCAGGGCTACATCCACAGATTTTGAGGATGGAGACAAGATAGGCGTCTATATTGCCAAAGCAGATATGCCGCTCGAAATCGGCGGAAACACGTTGAACAACGAACCGCTCACACTTACTTCCGGCACTTGGACAACTAATCAGAACCTCTTCTGGGACGAAGGAACATACAATGCCTATGCCTACTATCCCTACATGAGTGTGACATCGATAGAAGACCAGCCAGTGAGTGTAGCCACTGACCAAAGCAAGGCAGCATCCGACGATGGTCTGAGTGCATACGAGGCGAGTGACTTGCTATATGCCCAGAACAAGGGGCTCACCGCGTCTGTCTCGCCCGTTACCCTGACGTTCAAGCACGTCATGAGTAAGCTCACCATACGGTTGGTGAAGGGTGAGGACTTCGAGGGTGAGATGCCCACCGATGCCGAGATATTCATCCACAACACGGTGCCGACAGCTACCGTTGACCTCAGTGCAGGCATCGTCACTCGCGATGTGAAGGGTAAGAAGACGACCATCAAGGCACGGCAGGAAAGCAACTTCATCTTTTCTGCCATCATCGTGCCTCAGCGTCTTGACAACCGTGTTCCCCTTGTAGAGGTCATCATGAAGGGTGTGAGCTACCTCTTCGAGAGTAAGTTCCTCTTCAAACCAGGTATGAACCATCTCGTCAATCTTGTCATCACCGATAATCCGGAACAGATAAAGATAGATGTCGGCGGCGAGATTGAAAACTGGGAGTAAATAATGATAAGAAGATACTTATATTTTTTGGTAGTATTAAATGTCATCCTGTTGGGTGTGGCTGTTGCCTTGTGGCAATGGCCCACCCATCGTGTCTCTCTACCGCCTCTGACGGATACGTTGAAGACCGTGCCGGAAACAGTGCGTGTCTCCTCAGCCGTGAAGATTGAGAACCAGCCTGTTATCGTCGCGAATACTCCAGACAGCAATCATTCGAACCGGGCCGTTCCCGAGTCAGGGAAGGAGGCATCGGCAGACCTGTCTCAGATGGCAAAGAACCATCCGTTCTATCATGAGGCAGCAAAGGTGATTAGTGGCAAACTTGCAGAGAAAGATGCAGAAAACCGCAGGGTCATACTCAACTATTGTGAACATCTGCGCACGTCATACACGACGAAAGATATCGACTTCATCCGTCAGGTCATGAGCGATAAGGCACTCATTATTGTAGGCAATGTCGTTCGTACTGCGACCTCGGCAGTAGAAGGGGACGAGCGGGTAACACTCAGTCTGAAGACCAAGGCTGAGTATCTGTCAAGGTTAGAGACGGTGTTTGCCGCCAACAAGAAGATTGATGTGGCGTTTTCCGATTTCCGTGTCATGCGCCATCCCACGATGGAAGGCATCTATGGAGTCATCTTGCGCCAGAAATATACGAGTGACAGATATGCCGACGATGGCTGGCTTTTCCTTTTATGGGACTTCCGAAACCCTTCCATGCCGATGATTCATGTCCGGACATGGCAACCCTACAAATCGGTGGACGATGAGGCTGAGCTGATTGGCATCAACGACTTTAATTTAGAATAAATACTCAGACATGAAGAGGGATATGAGGCTTGAAAGATGTGACAGACGCATGGACGGTTCCTGTAAGGGACGGTGGTGGTTACTGCTGTTGATGGTCATGATGGCCGTGGCAGGCTACTCGCAGGAGTTTAAGGTCATGTCAGTCAAAACGATGAAGAACGATGTAAGTGCCTTCATATCACCTGTCAGAGACCTGAACGGACAGGCCTGTGCCCTGCTGAGGGTGGAGGCTCCCTCTGACTTTGTCTTCTCGACACCATTGGGCATCGTGAAACGACAGGATGAGGTAGGAGAGATACTCCTTTATCTGCCCAACGGCACCAAGATGATTACCATCAAGCATCCACAATGGGGCGTTCTGCGAAACTATCGTTTCAGTCAGCCCCTGGAAAGCCATCTGAGCTACGTCATGAAAATCAGTTGTCCAAGGCAGCAGGTGGAAGAGGTGCATGATACGCTCGTCATCACGGAGACACGTGTTGATACCGTCAGGGTAAAATACAGGCGACCGCCCGTGTCTCGTTCCTGGTATGTCTTGGCTACAACGACATTTGGCAATGGCAGCTGCTCTGTCGGCATGTTGCTTGCTACGATGAAGCGTCATGGCTTCTTCGTCCATGCCTCCTCGGATTTCGGTTCTGCGGGTGATATCCGCATGGAGGTGGACAAGCACGGAATGCCTGCAGACGGCTCGACGGTCATGCCTTATTATACAGGAGAGTCCCGACATAGCAACTATATGCTCACAGCTGGATTGACCCACAGACTGTCCCGACATTTTTCCTTGTTTGAGGGGGCTGGCTATGGCAAGACGCAAACGTCATGGCAACTGGCAGCGGAAGAAGGTGGCGGCTACGCTCTCAACAGAGATATGGATTGTAAGGGAGTCGCGGCTGAGATGGGCTTGATGTGGAATGGGAAACGGGCAACACTGATGTTGTCAGCCTCTACCATTCAGTTTGACAAATGGCAGCTGTCTGTCGGTATAGGAATTAAAATAGGAAAGCGATGAAACAAAATATAAAAGGACACGGTTTATACTTGGCAGTCATGTTGTTTCTGCTGGCTGCCTGCGATGTGTATGACATACCGGTCAACAGGGTTCCTGTGATGACGGTTTCTGAAGCAACGGATATCACCCGTACTTCAGCTACGGTGCATGGGTATGCAGGAACAGCCATTTCCAATGTCCTCACTTTTGAATACAGAGAGAAGGATGGCGAGTTCGTTTCTACTGCTGTCCTGACTCCGCGTGGGGACAGTGTGCATGATACCATCGAAGACCTGCGTCCAGGTACCAGCTATGTCTTTCGTCTCTGTTCTGATAACGGCAGGGTCAAGGTGAGAAGTGGCGAGATGACGTTTACGACCCTGTCTAACGTTGTGCCCACGGTATCTCCACTCAGGCAGATAGCCAAGGGCCCGACCAGTGTCATCGTAGAATACACGATTTTAGACGATGGGGGTGAGGATATTCTGTCAACAGGATGCCGTCTTCGCAACACGTCCACCAACCAGCAAGTGGATTATCCCTCTGCCATGCCTGCCGTAGAGGGAGATATGCTGCGTATCTGCGTGACGGGTATGGACTGTCTTGCCTCCTATGAGCTGACCCCTTATGCCGTTAATAGCATAGGAGAGGCAACAGGTAGTACCTTGTCCGTCTCCACGGACCACACCATCCTGCTTGGTGATGGCGGTAATCTGCAGGCAATCATGCAGGAAGACGGAATCCATTACGATTCGCTCTCGTTCAGCGGACGGATGAATGGGGATGACTTCCGTTTCTTGCGCGGAATGGACGTCAGGAATCTCAATCTTGCTGATGTGGAAATCATCGAAGGGGGTGGGGCATACATCCCATCAAGATATACCAAGGCAGACACCGTGAGCTATGGCATGTTCTCGGGCATGGAGATGGAGACCCTGACGCTGCCACTCGCAACCTTGTGTGTGGAGGAACAGGCCTTGAAGGACTGCATCCTGCTACGGTCGGTCCTGATGCCCGCTTCTGCTGCCAGCATATTGCCCAGTGACGGGTGCGAGGCTCTGGAGGAGATTGTGGTTCCGGAGGCTAATGTACATTACAGGTCGGTGGACGGCATACTGTATAATGCCGATGTTACAGGGATTGTATGGATGCCACTCGGGAAGACGGGGGAGGTCGTGCTGCCCGCCACGCTTACCTCCATCGGCGACTATGCCTTCCGTGGTTGCCACTTCTCGTCGTTTGTCATGGACTGCGAGGTGAAGGAAATGGGAATGGCGGCATTTTATGGCAGCTGGGTAGAGAAGGTGGAGCTGTCGGATGCCTTGCAGACGGTAGCAACGGCATCGTTCCAGCAATGTTCGCGACTGACAGAGGTGCATCTGGGCAAAGATACTCAGTTGATGGGTGAATATGTTTTCGACGGTTCCTGCCTGAAAAATCTTTATGTCACGGCAGAGTATCCTCCTGTATGTTATAGCCGAACATTCGCCACTACTGATGGCTACGACCTCTTTTCCAACTGCATCCTTCATGTGCCCCAGGCAAGCAGACAGATGTACAGAAACCACCGGTATTGGGGGAAATTTATGAATATCGTAGGACAATAATATATGAATACACCAGAAATTGAAGAACTGAAATCTCTCGTCGAGAAGAAATATGGCCGTATTCTCTCTACAACTACCGATTTTGAGGAGTTTTCCATGGAATTGAAGAGGCAGTTGCAGAAGGAGATATCCAGCTCGACACTGAAAAGGATATGGGGGTATGTCAACGACACCCATAAAACCCGCAAATATACGCTCGATATCCTTGCCAACTATATCGAGCATGACAATTTCGACTCGTTTGTGGCATGGCTCAAGACGAGTGTCCATTATAACTCGTCATTTTTTGATGCCTGTCAGATCTTGAGCAGTGACCTGAATACAGGGCAGCTCGTCGAAATCGGATGGAGTCCTAACCGCCAGCTTTTGTTGTGCTATCTCGGTAACAGCAAATATGAAGTGATGGAAACCCGTAACAGCAAGGTGCAGATAGGTGACCGTTTTGTCACGGGTTGCTTCATCAAGGGGCAACCGCTTATTCTGCCATTCATTGAGCGGCATGGACAGAACACCTCTCCCTTCGTGGCAGGTCGCAATGGAGGACTTAATCTTTTGTCAGTCAAGAAGGAGGATCAATGAATCACGAAACCAGTACATCGGGATTTACCGAAGACCTGAATGTGGTGATGGAGGATGTGGCGACTGTATCGCAGACATTCACCGACCTGACGGAATGTTATGTGTCACGTTCCGGACATGCCCGTATCTTCTCTGCACAGCGCTTCGGGAAACGCTATATGCTGAAATGCCTCAAGTCGGACTTTCTCACGGTGCCCGCCTACAGGCTGGCCCTGAACAAGGAGTTTGAGATAGGCATACAACTCGACCATCCCAACATTTGCCATACGATAAGCATGGAGATGGTGCCGGAACTGGGACCTGCCATCATCATGGAATATATTGACGGTGATACCTTGGAGCATTTTATGGAGAGCGGAAAGATGACGAAGGAGTTGGGACGAAAGTTTGTCGCCCAGCTCACGGATGCCTTGGGGTATATGCACAGCAAGCAGATGTTGCACCGAGACCTGAAACCGACCAACGTGATGGTGACGCACCGTGGACAGAACATTCGTCTCATCGATTTCAGCCTGTCGGACAGTGATGCCTTTAACGTGTTCAAGTCGCCGGGAGGTACGTCGGGATATATAGCACCGGAACTGTTTCTGCCTCATGCTACTTGTGATGTTCGCTGCGACATCTATTCGCTTGGAGTGCTGATGGCATGTATGGCAAAGTCATGCGGAGACAAGCAGATGATGCGTACAGCAGTTATCTGTATGAACCATTCTCCGGAAAAACGTCCGGCAAGTATGGGCGAGGTTGTCATTGGTCAGGAGGTCTCTTCGGGAGAGATGGTGGCTCTCATTATCCTTTCTGTCACTTCAATACTGCTTTTGTCGTTCATTATTTCCCGCCTTGTCAACATTTCTTAGTCTCTGCAACATCTTTCAATATAGCATGTGTGTTGCTTTGTTTCCTTGTCGTAGTTGATGCCTACAAGGAGGATGTCGCCAGTGTACTCAGAAACCTTTTCAGGGTATTCCTTACGCTTGATTTGCTCGATGGCGGCATCGGCAGATTGATTAACCTTCAGCTCTATAACTAAAGCCGGCTTTGAAACATTGCGACGTGGAATCATCACAAGGTCGGCAAAACCCTTGCCAGTGGCGTATTCACGATGGATGACATACTCGTTCCTTGCCCAGATATAGGCTACTGTGAGTACGCAAGCGAGGGAGTTCTCGTCATTGTAAGAGAGAATGCTTGTGTTCTCGTCGTGAGCTATATCGATTGCTTTTGCCACTGCTTGTTCATTTCCTGCGATGGTGGCATTGAGGAGGTTCTGAGAGTTTTCGATGGTTTTTGCTAATTGAGTCCATTTTGTGGCATTGACTGCATTGTTCATCTCATCAGCCACCTCCTTGTTAGGTATGTAGCACTGATTCGTTGTATAATCGTAGGCTAAATAGCCAAGATGTATCAGAACAGTCAAGACATCGTTTCTGCTGTTTACCACATGCATATCATTTTGAAACGCAGTTGTATTCACTGGAACATGCTCTCCTGCCAACATTCGGATAATGTCGTCTTTCAAACCCTCGAAGTTCATCTGGATGTAGGTAATGACAGAGTCGTAGGCACCGGTGGTCCAGTAGCTACGGTACTCTTCATTGTAGATAGCCTTCATGACAGAATAAGGATTGAACATGCGAGATGCCTTTCCTATGCGATAACCATCATACCATCGCTCCATCTCTGCCATATCCATCTCGTGTTTTTTAATAATTGCCTCTACTTCTTCATGGGTGAATCCAAGGGCACTGGACATCTTGCCAGGACGAATCATTGAATATTCACAGAAATTGTTCATGGCAGACTCGGTGTTGTATCTCTTTATCGGAAGTATGCCCGTAAGGTATGCTCCGGCAAAGACCTCATCAGAATCCTGTGTCTTGAACAAACGGCGGAGCAACATGACGTATTCATCGAGGATGGTTGGAGATATTGTCTCAGGGTCGCCCTTCATCTTCTGCCGCTCTGGAAATTCACGGCAGATGGCATCCCATTCATCGATGATGAAGAAGAACTGTTCGCCAGTGGATTGATGGATGGAAGAGAGCACATCCATAAGGTCAGAATTTTCATCATAGTCCACATTGGGAAAAGCATTTTTTATCTCTTTTATCATCTTATCTTGGATATTCCTTACGATACTATTCCTCAATTCAGGTCGTGCAGTGAAGGAAGTGACATCAAGATAGAGCACATTGAATCTGTTGAGGAAGGTCTCAAACGACTTGTCTTGCTCTGCTTTCAATCCAACAAACAGTTCACGAGAGTCGCACGACTTGTCGTAATAGGCACACAACATCTTTGCCGCCATCGATTTTCCGAAACGGCGGCAGCGAGTCACGCAGCTATAGCGGTTCTCTGTGTTGATGGTAGCATTGATAAGCGGAATCAACGAAGTCTTGTCAACATACTCTTGTACTACGATATTGCGCCAAGCATTATTGCCTCTGTTTATGTATGTACCCATAGTTTTTCATCTGTTGCAGGAGAGATAAGCCTGTA
>CAMAHD010000131.1 GCA_945834405.1 uncultured Prevotella sp.
GCGTATACATCTTCATGGTCAAATTCATGGGAGAGCTGGGCATTCCCACTATTCCCATATCCGCAAAAGTAACGGTCTCGTTAATTTTGAGGGCGCGTGCTTTTTCTTTGTCATAGACTTTGAAACCGATGGTCTCGTTGGGAGTATTGCTATACATCATCAACTGCAACCACTGATAACCGTCTTTGCTGTCAGGGACAGCAATACCACGACACTCGTCACCGACAAAAGCAGCAAGCTCGTAATTGGAATAATCTTCAACTGGAGTACCATCGACTACCAACTGAACATACGCCGTCATGTTAAACTGATAGTCACGCACGTTTAATTGCCAACCACTTTCCTGCGCACGCAGGAAAGTGGTGTATGCAAATAAACAGAACATGCAACACAGCAATCTTACTCTACTTAACATATTCATATTTATTTAGTTTATTTATTAATACTTTCTTACCATGAATGATATAGACTCCTTCTGAACCTGGATGGTTCACACGTATACCCAACATGTTGAATATACCCTCTGTCTTTGCATCCTGTCCATCAGCAATATTACGTATACCCGTAACATCACCCATGTTCAGGTGATAGGGTTCAGCATAGCTGCCTATGACATCTGCATTGAAGTCCAATGTCTCCTGGATGTCCCACAGCTTGCTATCATCCTTGCTGAGGGCAATAAAGTTGACCTTTTCCTGAGGAGCATTGCCTCCATAAACAGAGAGATAGATACGTCCATCCACGGACTTGCCGACACCTCGACATTGGTCACCCACGAAAGCTCCCACAAAATAGTCATCAGCATCTACCTTGCTTCCATCATCGTACAGCTCGGCAGTAACGCACATCATGCTCGGATAAGCATGTACATTGACGCTCCAAGGAGCTGTAACGGTCTCAAGACGCTGGCTGTATATAGCCTTTGCCTTAGAAACGATGGCATCATTATAGATGAACGACTTGTCAGAAGCAGACTTATAGAGATAACCCTTTCCTGGAGTCATTGTCAGCAGGTCACCGTTCCATGTGCCATTGGCAAACTGGGTATATCCACCGTCAAGACTGGTCAGGAAATCACCTTCTTCAGCTTCCAAGAGCGACAGAGCTTCTGCCACAGACATGGTTTGGTCGAGAGGATAACCTATCCAGTTCCAACCCTTCACCAGATCAACAGTGGTAGCATTGGGATTGAACTGTTCTCCAGCGAGCTCAAACACAGCCTGTTGCTTGGTCTGAATCTTGAGAGTCTGAGTAGCAGAGAAGTCATCCATCCTGCCAACGAATCCAATCACGGGGTCGTTGATTATCTCAGCATCAATACTCAGAATACGGTTGACATAATCCTGTTTCAAGTCCTCCACAGAGACATTGACCAACTGATTATGTGAAGCCCAGTTCCATCCCTCACTCAGATTGAGATTCAGAGATGTCTGCTTGATGGAATAGCTGAATTCCTTCACTTCACTCTCACTGCCATTGACACCTACCGCCATGGTCTTGATAAGCATATCGCCACTGATAGCAATAGGCTTACCCTCGTACTTAATGCGGGTTTGTGGGTCGCAAGGACATGTACCATCCAGCGTGTAATAGATGGTTGCGCCCTCAGTCTCACACGACAAGCTTACGGTCTGTCCGCGATATACCTGCGTACCACTGATACGTGATGCAAGCACATCCTTGACATCCTGCAACTTGACGGGATCAACCACATTGACCAATGTCTGTGCCGTGATATCTGCATCCTCAACAGAGAAGGTCAAGGCAGTAGAACCATAAAGTTCTCCGCTTACCTTGAACATGGCCTGTCCATTCTCATCAAGGGCAACACGGAGGGTATTGTCTCCTTCAACCATGTCAACCACCTCTGAAGCAGACTCTACCGTAGCAATCATCTCAGAAGCAGACTTCACTAACAAGGTCTTACCCTTGGAGGCTTCGGCTGGAAGCACACCTACCTGCAGGGTTTCTTCCTGTTCGTAACCGACGTTCAAGGTAGCTTCCGTGACGATCTCTTTCATCTTCTTCTCTATATCGAGTTTCTGAGAATAGCTCTCAGCCATGGTGATACCAGCATAACTCTCTACCGTATTATCAACGATGACATATACTTCATCGGCGAGTCCCAAATCCTTGGCAGTTCTGATAGCGACCTTAGAAGCATACTGCGTTTCATCTTTTTCAGATACGCTTTCGCCATCAAGCAGTTCGATGGTGACATCCTTGACAAGTTCTTCTGCCTCGCCACTCTTTATCTTCAGATAGAGATGGTCTGCTGTCAGCGTAGCGGGTTTCATATACTTAGAGAAGTTGATCTCCACTCCATCTTCGTAAGCCTTGGCACTCGTCACTTCGGGTTGTGCATTCTGCACCATGGCGATATTTACTTCCAACTGTGGAGGAGGCACTGGCAACCACTCCGAATACGTGGTCTGATAACCTTCCTTCTCAAACTTCACCTGCCAGAGTCCCTGAGGAACGTCCCAGCGATACATACCATTCTCATCCGTAAAGAGCGGATTCTCCTGAGAGTATTCTGCAGCATCCCAGAGAACGACCACCTCGTGGATATCATCATACATATCCTTGACAAACTCCTTGTAGTAGCAGGTTGCAGTCACACCCTGCAGTCTGTTGCTGGAAACGCCTTCATAGACATAACCAGAGGGGTCTATACTTACATCTGCATCGGGCACATCGGTGTAGTGCCAGTCATCATCAAAGGGCACGTCATATTGATTGTCCTTATCGCCTTGCTTGCACTTGAGCCTATTAAGTTCTGCCCTCAGTTTCTGAATATGCTCATTCATGGTCTTTTTGTATTGATCGCAAGCCTCTGCCTTGATAATCAGCAAAGCGAGATCGCCAATGAGGCAAACAGCAGACGTACCAGCAGTAGGAGCCAATGATGCAGCCGATGCGACAGCCGTATTAATGGCAATAATATCAGCCGCAATATTCAAGCCATAGAATGTAATTGCTGCCAAACCATGTCCTGATGCGCCGTTTCTGATACTTTGAGCACCAGCCTCATTAAGTGGACAAGGTTTAGGAACTGCCCGATAAATGGCAATCAATTTCTTCAAGTCATTGATACCCGAAAGAATTTGGTTGACAATATCAAATGCAGCGAATAGCTTCTGAGTTGCCACGCCCAAAGGACTGTTCAAAGCAGATGTCAGCTTGTTTCCTACACTTTGCGTACCCAGCATGACTTTGCCTGAACTCTTGGCTGTTTGCTTCAGATCACCTTCAACAAGAGCCTGTCCGGGGAATGCATTTCCAGCACGTTTATCAGCGGCAAGGTTCTTGATGGTTGACAAAGCCTTGGAGAAAATCTCTTTTGACTTTGTATAAGCATAACCGACAGCATTCTTGAAGGTATCGATGCTGTTCTTTACCTTATCAAGCTTGTCGTTAATTTCATTGCATGCTTGCTGTGCTTCAGTGATAAAAGCATCAGCCTGTGCCAAGAAACTATCATCAGAAGCAGCCTTGGCTATGATGGCTGCAACAGCAGGTGCCTGATCAAGGAGGATTTCTGCATGATAATCAGCGGCAAAGTTTACGACTGAGAAGCCTTCTTCACTGACACGGTAATAGATGGCGGTAGAGTCATTGAGCATGACTTTCGTATACCCATCTGCCACCATTGAACTTTCAGTCAAGCCATCACAATGATCTATCTTGATATTCTTAGCATAATCTGCACTACCAAAAAGATCATTCAACTCTGCCTCTATCAGATACTCAGAAATATGGAATATCGAATCAGACAAGGTTTCCTGTATCTCTGTCATGAAAGCATTGGCTTCTGCCTCACTTCTGATTATCTGAGGTTCCGTCTCAGGCAAACCATAGAGAGAGTAAACCTTCTCTTCCAATTGCTTGACCAGCTCCTCATTGTAATAATCATCCGTATAAGCATCTATCAACTGATTAATCAGGTCTTCACCCTTCTCAAGATTGGCTTCCAATGCCTGCTTCATATTGTCTATGAGATTGATGTTGGAAGAAATGACCGTCGCATCCAGAACATAAGGAGTCTTTAGCTGATAAGATACTGCCACATTCTTGGGCACATTGCCATCATACATATTACCAAACTCACCATTGGCAACCCACAGGTTTCTTTTCTTATCGAAAACAGCTGGCAGGACAGTCCATTGTCCGTTACCTGTCTTGACGTTCAGCTTCACATTGTCAATCTTCGTCGTATCATTGTCGGTAAACTCAACGGTAAAGGTGAACTGCTTATTATATATATAATAGGTGTATTTCTGTGCAACCGTTGTAGGATGTTGGTAGTCAAACACCACATCATAGTTTTTATTCATCTCCGGATTCCAGTGATACATGTGAACCTTTGAGAGTTCGATGGCGTTTTCATCAAATACCATTGACTTCGTCTCTGTATTCATGACCAGTCCCTCTTTGGTTACCACCTGCGCACTGATGGAATGGGTAGAAAGATTGGTCGGATTATCCAGCTGACACTGAGCGACCCATAAACCATTAGCCAACGATTTGGTCTGTCCAATGATGTTAGTGCCATCATAAATAGTCACTTGACTATTCGCCATCGCTGTACCGCTGGCTGCAAAAGTCGAACGGGTCACTAATGACGGAATGTTGATGTTGATACTCTCCACCGTAAAGTCGGCACTACCGATAGGCTGTGTAATCGTCTGGCCATCGAGCGTAAACTTCACGTATGCATTGGGTTTGAAATCACCGCTGACTGTGGGAATAACGCAGAAACGCACTCTGTTACTGTAATTTGCACCGAGCTGGACAGAAACCTTATTGTTGTCCAATTGGTATAGTACCTGCGAAGAACCCACCATCAAGGAATTCTCAACAAAAGAGTTTCCTTCAGGAATGTCGAATATCAATTCCACATCGCCCACTAAATCACGGTAGGCATTCTTGAAGTCCACCTTGGCTTGAAGAGTGAGATAAGCACCAGCCACCACCTTGGATTTGTTGACGCTGAAGGCCGTATTGGTTCCCGTGTAATACAACTTACCTTCATCGAAGAAAGGTATCACGGTCACATTCACATTGCCGATGACTCCACTCTTCACGGAAACGCTCTTCTTGACATAATCAGTATTGTCTGTCAATCCAGCTTCATCAAATCCAGTCAGACTGAAGAAGGCATTGAAGAAGTTGCTTTCACCCATCAGAACCAATGTATAGTCACCATCGGGGAGTTCACTGACCGAAGCCGAAGTACCCTCTAAAGACACTTTCTTCACCAATGTTTGATGAGCATCATACAGCATTGCTACCACCTTGGCATTCTCAGTTTGTTTGAATGAGATGTTGATGCCACCCAACTGAGTAATGGGGAAGACGACAGATGCCTGCATATCTTTCACCGTTGCCTCTGCCTTAACAGGCATGAAGAGTCCAGTCTTGCTGGCAGCTGTCAGCTGAAGCACATCCTGATCATCCACTTCTTCAAGAAGCACGATGGTTGGGTATTGTACGCTGAACTGGGTAATGGCCTTATTCTTTGTCTTGTTATACAGGGTATACTGTACGTTATTATAATCGCTATACCAATTCTGAACTCCAGCAGTATCTCCTTGTTCCACACTCTTGGTATACGTAAAGCCGATAGCGATACGGGCACCTGTAACAGACTTCATAACCATCTTGCCCAATTCTACCACACCTTTGCCTAAGAGAGAATCTGGCAACGTCATGTTTTGACTTACGTAATCCGTAAACGAGTAGGTCAAAGTAGTCGGAGCGTCAAAGGCTTCAATCTCGTACATACCATATTCGTTGGTATGTGCAAGTGTTGTCTTGGAATAGAGTCCATTCACCTGTTGTGTTACCACAATCTGTACGTCATTCATTGCCTGAGAAGTAGCCATGTCTGCAACACTTCCCTTTATTATCATCTTGGGAAGGGGATTCAGTTGACAAACCAAACGGTTATTGTCACCGGTCACTTCATAAGTACTGTCGGCAGGCAACAGATATTGCATCGCTAAAGCCTGAGGTAAGGAGACAGAATAGCGAACGGAATAACCTTCAACCTGTCCACTTACTTCTGCTTGCTGACTGATTACCTGACTCTTGTTGTCATACCATCTCACAGAAGTCTGTGCCGTCACGTCCTGACCTTGGGCATCAAGCACCTTCAGGCTGACGGTCTGCAGACTCTTTAGGTCGCTGAAGGTGAGGCTCAAGTCTTCGTTATCCACATGGATGGAATCCAGCTGAGCGAGCACCACGCCTGAGAGATTCTTCAGATAGGCATTGTAGGTGGTGTTCTTCATGAGGTTGCTGAAGATATAGTTCAGTCGGTCGGTCACCACATATTTATACTTTTGTCCACTCTTGATGTTCACTAATTCCAAGGACATATTCTTGTAGCGACCGTCGCTGCACTCGGCAGGCAGATTCAGCTCCAGACTATGCACATTGGCAAGGATGGGCAGGATGTCAAACTTATTCCATGCCTCGGAGGCCTCATAGAGTTCGATGGAAGCCTCAGGCACTCTCACCACCATACCGGCAGCCACACCGGCAAAGGCATTGGAACCTACCGATGGCGGTGTCACAGCAAGACAGGTTATTTCGCTGAGGTCTGAACAATTGTTGAAGGCTGCATACTGAATCTCCTTGATAGAGGCAGGCAGCAAAATCTGGTTGAGCTTCGTATTGCCGCTATAGCAGTAACTCGGCACAACGGTAGCTCCCGTCGTACGGCTGAAGTCAACCAATGTACAGTTGCTGTAGTTGTTGGCAATGGAGAAGTCATACTGGTTGATCTTGCCTGCTACGATAATCTGCGACACCTTAGAGGCATTACTGCTGCCACCGATGGTATTGCTGATGGCAGGAGAGAGATTTCCAGGCGTGAAGTCATCGACAATGACCTGTCCGAGGAACTCATCCCAGGCATTCTTTCCCGGATTTCCCGGACTGGCAGGGTCGTACTTGAACACACCATAAAGAGTAGTGTTGTGCAAGGGCATCGTCATATAGTAGCTTCCATCAGTAGAAAGCACTTGTCCGTCCGCATCCTCCCAATGCTGGAAGTAGAAGCCCGTATTGGGATAGGCATAAACCCAGCGGCTGTCGCCGCCATTGATGGTAACAGAGCCATTGGGACTGAAGGTTCCTCCTGCCTCAGGCTTGGACTTGAGGGTGAGGGTATACTGCCTCACCTTCTCAATCACACTGGGGTTGTCCGGATTGCTCGGATTATAGTCATACTCAGCTATCACCCTCGCGTCCTTGGCAGGCATGGTGTAATAAAGACGATAAGAGGTGGAGAGGGTGTTGCCTTCCTCATCCTTCCAGCGCTTGAAGTTGCAATAGTCATGGTTATAGGCATAGAGATATACACTCGTGCCTGCAGCATAGTCACCACCCGTGGTATTGAAGTTGCCGATACCTTCTGGCATACTCACCACCGAAAGATGATAATAGGTGGTAGTGTCCTTGTCGGGCACGGAGGGATTGGGCGGATTTGACGGGTTGTAGCCGTCTGTCTGCGCGAAGGCAGACAGATGGCACAGCCATATCA
>CAMAHD010000132.1 GCA_945834405.1 uncultured Prevotella sp.
AGCGATGAGCTCGAGCACCTTGTTAGAGTAGCCGATCTCATTGTCATACCAAGAAACAACCTTTACGAAGGTATCGGTCAGAGCGATACCAGCCTTGGCGTCGAAGATAGAGGTGCGGGTGTCACCGAGGAAGTCAGAAGAAACGACTGCATCTTCAGTGTAACCCAGTACGCCCTTGAGTTCGCCTTCAGAAGCTTCCTTCATGGCAGCGCAAATCTCAGCGTAGGTAGCGGGCTTAGCCAGATTAACGGTCAAGTCAACAACAGAAACGTCGAGAGTAGGAACGCGCATAGACATACCAGTCAGTTTGCCGTTCAGTTCGGGGATAACCTTACCTACAGCCTTAGCAGCACCGGTAGAAGAAGGAATGATGTTGCCAGAAGCAGCACGGCCACCACGCCAGTCCTTCATAGAAGGTCCGTCAACGGTCTTCTGAGTAGCGGTGGTAGAGTGTACGGTGGTCATCAAACCATCAGTGATACCGAACTTGTCGTTCAGGACCTTAGCGATAGGAGCCAAGCAGTTGGTGGTGCAAGAAGCGTTAGAAACGAACTGGGTTCCCTTCTCGTACTTGTCGAAGTTTACACCGCAAACGAACATAGGAGTTGCGTCCTTAGAAGGTGCAGACATTACAACATACTTAGCGCCAGCCTCGATGTGAGCCTGAGCCTTCTCCTGAGTCAGGAAAAGACCAGTAGATTCAACTACATACTCAGCTTCAACCTCGTTCCACTTCAAGTCGGCAGGGTTACGCTCTGCGGTAACGCGAATCTTCTTGCCATTGACGATGAGCTGGCTGTTCTCAACATCAGCTTCAATGGTGCCTTCGAAAGCTCCGTGCATAGTGTCATACTTCAGCATGTAAGCCAAGTAATCTACGGGGCAAAGGTCGTTAATACCTACTACCTGAATGTCGTCGCGAGTCTGAGCTGCGCGGAAAACGAAACGACCGATACGGCCAAATCCGTTAATACCAATCTTAATCATTTTACTTTTGTTATTTTTTAAAGGGTTTAAAAAATTATACTTAATATCATTTTTGCTTGTTGACACCCTCTTATGAGTAATGATTTATACCTCTGAATGAGTAATGATTATCCAAAAAACGATGCCCTTTCAGCATTTTTTCTCCTTTTCGGCCACAAAGTTACAAATATTTTTCTATATTTGCAGCAGAATTCTATATTAAATTATCAAAAAAATAAAACAATGGGAAAATTCATCAACGAATTCAAGGAATTCGCCGTTAAGGGAAATGCCGTTGATATGGCTGTCGGTGTTATCATCGGCGGTGCTTTCGGCAAAATCGTCACCTCTATCGTCAACGACATCATCATGCCGCCGATTGGATGGCTTATCGGTGGTGTGAAGTTTACCGACTTGAAATGTGAGTTGCCATCCATCGATCTGGGAGTGGAAAAACTCGAGCCTGTTACCATCAATTATGGTAATTTCTTGCAGACCACTTTCGACTTCGTCATTATTGCCCTTTGCGTTTTCCTGTTGGTAAAAGCCATCAACAGAATGGCACGCAAGAAAAAGGAAAAGCCTGCTGCTCCTGCTGCTCCTCCTGCACCTTCGGCTGAAGAAAAACTGCTTACGGAAATACGTGACTTGCTCAAGAGTCAGGGCAAATAACAGTCAGGCCGACTATTCCCAATCATAAATCACCTCGTCCATTCTCACGTCTGTTGGCGTTGTGGGAAGGGACGGGGTGATGTGTTGAAAGGGGAAACAGACTCCTATCTTGTAAGCATGTTTCAGTAGTGGAAGCATCCGGTCGTAATAACCTTTGCCGCGTCCCAGACGATTCCCTTCTGTATCAAATGCCATGCCAGGAACAATGGCTAAATCAATACGGTCATAGTCAGTGAAGATGGGACCCGTAGGTTCCAAGATGCCAAACGCTCCTGGTTCAAGGCTGCCGGCGCCTTCATAACGCCTCAGCTCCATGCTGGAAGGACCTGTCACTTTGGGCAAGAGGATGTCTGGGCGGTGAAACAGCGAAGCGGTATCTACTTCGTCGGGCAGTGCATGATAGAGCAGTACCAGACGAGCCTCTTGAAAATGAGGATGTAGGGCAATACGTTGCGTGAGCAGCGAAGACATTTCTGCCAGTTGCTCCTTGCTGTAGCTGTTTTTGCGACGTCTTATCTCTGCACGCCATTCTTTTTTACTATCCCCCATACTCTATCCTTTATTGTTTGTTCTTCTGGGGGAATGAGCTCTTGTCCTTGAACACCTTGAGAGCAGCGGTGATACTGCGGTCATCCTCATTGATGTATTGGATGAAGGCTTCATCGTCAAGCATGTTATAGATGATACGACCGTTGATATAACGTTCAAGCAGCTTGTGTGACTTCCTGATCATCAGGTTGCGGCGCTTCAAACCATTCTTCTCCGCATAGCGGGCAAAGGTCTCTACCAGATTCTGACGCTTGAGGTAGGCAGACAATGCACTAAGGGTGTCATATTCTTTCATCTTTGCCCTGTTTTCGTCCGTATAGGTATAGGCAAACTGGAGTATGAGTCCGCTCATGCTTGCCTCTTTATAATAAGAGGTGTAACCCAGGGTGTCTTCTGCGATGAAGATGTCGGGTGTGATGCCACCACCACCGTAAACCGTTCGTCCTATCAGTGTATGGTAGGCAGGACCTTGATGTTTGATGCTGTCTTGTGAAAAGAATTCTCCGTGTTGATAACGGGTAATGAGGTCTTCGTCATACTCTTTGTCTGCGCCGGAAGTGTAAGGCTTCTGTATGCAACGTCCGGAGGGAGAGTAGTAGCGAGCCACGGTGAGGCGCACCATGGAGCCGTCGTTAAAAGCGATGGGTTGCTGCACCAGTCCTTTTCCAAATGAGCGCCTGCCGATGACGGTGCCGCGGTCATTGTCCTGAATGGCACCAGCCAGAATTTCTGAAGCCGATGCTGAAACCTCGTCAATCAGAATAATCAGAGGTAGCTGCTGGTAGGTGCCTCTGCCGTCACTTCTGTATTCCTGTCGGGGTGACTTGCGCCCTTGCGTGTATACAATCAAGCGGTCTTTAGGCAGGAATTCGTTGGCTATCTGAACAGCGGAGGCAAGATAGCCTCCCAGATTGCCGCGCAGGTCGATAATCAGATTTTCGAATCCTTTTTGCGAAAGGGTTGCCAATGCGATGAGGAGTTCGGGATAAGTGTTCTCACCAAAGTTCTTGATTTTGATATAGCCGGTCGTCTCGTCCAGCATATACGTGGCATTAATGCTTTTCTGAGGGATGTCGCCACGGATGACAGTGACGTGTCTTATCTTCTTTTCACCATAGCGTTGCAGACCAAGTTTTACTTTGGTTCCTTTGGGACCCTTCAGACGGTGCATGGCTTCTTCTGTAGTGACAATCTTGCCGACAAAAGGTTCGTCGTTGACGCTTACAATCTTGTCTCCGGCTATCACACCGGCACTTTCTGCAGGTCCGCCACCAATAACGTTCTGCACGTGAATGGTGTCCTGACGGATGGTAAATTCAATGCCGACTCCAGAGAAGGAACCTTTCAGGTCGTCGTTGGCACGTTGTACATCCTTGGCTGCTATGTAGACGGAATGAGGATCCAGTTCGGCAAGTATTTCAGGCATGGCATTTTCTACCAGCGAGTTGATGTTGACCGTATCTACGTACTGGTCGTCAACGATGTGCAGCAGGTTGTTGAGTTTGTTGCTGCTGGAGTTGATGATGCTGAGTCGGTTGCCTGAGAAATGGTTGGCATAAAAGGTGCCAATGAGAATGCCGAAGACCACCGAGGCGGCCATCAGCAGTGGAGTAAAGCGTTTATTCTTGTTGGATTTCATTGTCGTCAGGATTTAGGTATATCACTTCAATGTTGGCGCGTTCAAGCAGTCGGATGCCATCTTCAAGACGGTAGTGCTCGCCGTACACCACTCGCTTGATGCCAGCCTGGATAATCAGTTTAGCACATTCTATACAGGGCGAGGCTGTTACATAGAGGGTTGCACCGTCGCTGTTGTTGGAACTGCGTGCCAGTTTGGTGATGGCATTGGCTTCGGCGTGCAGTACGTAGGGCTTGGTGATGTTGTTGTCATCCTCGCAACAGTTTTCGAAACCGCTTGGGGTTCCGTTATAGCCATCGCTGATAATCATCTTGTTTTTTACTACCAAGGCACCTACCTGACGGCGCTTGCAGTAGCTGTTTTCTGCCCATATTCGTGCCATACGCAGATAACGGCAGTCCAGTCGACGTTGTTTCTCGTCCATATTCGTTTTGTGATAAAGGTTAGACAGGTGGCGCTTAGCGTTTGTAAATGCCATTGCGTTTAAGGAGAGCCTTGATAGTCGGCTCACTGCCACGGAACCGCTTGTACAGTATCATGGGATGTTCCGTTCCTCCTTTAGACAGGATGGTGTCGCGGAAGTGTTGCGCCGTTTTGCGGTTGAAAATGCCATGACGTTTGAACACGCTGAACGCATCTGCATCTAATACTTCTGCCCATTTGTAGCTATAGTAGCCTGCTGCATAGCCGCCAGCCATGATATGACTGAACTGTACGGTCATGCAGGTATTTGGAAGCTGGGGAGTGATGATGGCTTTCTCCCAGGCTTTTTGTTCAAAGCTGATGATGTCTTCGTCGAAGGGTTCTTGTTTGGTATAGTATGCCATGTCGAGCAGCGCAAAGCTGACTTGGCGCAGACAATTGCGGCCTGTCTGGAAATTGCGGCTCTTGATGATGCGGTTTATCAGTTCTTCTGGTATGGGTTCTCCTGTCTCATAATGGCGGGCAAAGGTGTTGAGGAAGTCTTTTTCTACGGCATAATTCTCCATGAACTGGGAGGGTAGTTCCACAAAGTCCCACCATACATTAGTACCACTGAGACTCTCGAAACGGGTATTGGCAAACATACCATGGAGGGAGTGTCCAAACTCATGCAAGAAAGTTTCCACTTCGCCCAATGTCAACAGGGAGGGTTTTTCGTCGGTTGGCTTGGAGAAATTCATCACCACACTTACATGAGGACGGATGTTAATACCCTTTCTGTTGATATATTGTCCCTGAAATTCCGTCATCCAGGCACCGCCTTGCTTGCCCTTTCTCGGATAGAAGTCAGCGTAGAATACAGCCAGGAAGGAACCGTCTTCGTCAAACACCTCATAGGCTTTAACGTCGGGGTGGTATACGGGAATGTCTTTGTTCTCGCGGAATGTGATGCCGTATAGTCTGTTTGCCAGAGAGAATACACCGTCGATGACTCTTGACAGTTCAAAATACGGGCGTAACATCTCAGCATCAAATTGATATTTCTTCAGTTTCAGCTTATGACTGTAATATGCGTAGTCGTATGGCTGCAGCTGAAAGCGTGAACCCTCTATCTCCTTGGCCATCTTTTCCAAAGCCTTGTGCTCTTTGATAGCGAAAGGCTTGTAGGCGATGATCAGGTCGTTGAGCAGACGATAGACGGTGCGTACATTGCTTGCCATGCGTCTTTTCAATACGTAGTCGGCGTAGGAATTGAATCCCAGAAGCTGTGCCACCTCGCGACGGATGTTGACAAGACGCTTGCATATCTCCATGTTGTTCTCGTCGTTCTGGTGGGTACACTCTGTATTTTTAGCCATGTACATCTGCTTGCGAAGTTCCCTGTTTTTGGCATAAGACATGAAGGCACTGTAGCTGGGGAAGTCGAGGGTGAACAGCCAGCCCTCCTTTCCTTCATCTTTGGCTGCTTGGGCGGCTTCATTCCGAACAATGTCTGGAATACCCTCCATGTCCGTCTCGCTGGTAATGTGCAGCGTGAAGGCTTTGTTTTCTTTCAGAAGATTCTGCGAGAAACGCAAGGACAAGATACTTGCCTCTTCTGTCAGCTGACGCAGCTTTTCCTTTCCTTCGTCGTCCAGCAGGGCACCGGAGCGTACAAAACCGTTGAACTCGTCTTGCAGCAGCTGCTGTTCTTCTTTGCTGAGTATACGGTGGTGGTGATGGACGTATCTGATACGTTCAAACAGTTTCTTGTTGAGGCGAATGTCATTGGCATGTTGGGTCAGCAATGGCTGGATTTTCTGTGCCAGCTGTTCCAGCTCGTCATTGGTATCAGCACTCATGAGGTTGAAAAAGACAGTAGATACTCGCGACAGTAAGTCATAATACCCATCTTCTTTGTCTTTGTCCTTGAAAAGGATGGTGTTGTCGAAGGTGGGACGTTCTGGGTTGTTGACCAGTTTGTCTATTTGTTCTTTCTCTCTTCTCATGCCCTCCATGAATGCCTCTTCAAAATGCTCCAAGCGGATGCGGTCGAAAGGCACGGTATCATGCAAGGTGTTGTATGGTTCGAAAAATGGATTGCTCATTATTTTTCTCTCTATCGTTCAAATGGATATATGCATATTTTGAGATGCAAAGATACGTCAAATGATTGATATCTCCGCTATCATCCATTCTTTTTTAAATAAACTTAAACAAAAGGCAGATTTTTCTACGCTTCTTTTTGGCTATCTCGTCAGAAAATTCTATTTTTGCAGTTGCTAACCCCTATTCCGTTACCTTTCGGTCCGTATTCGTTGCGGACGTCGTTTTCAATGCCAGCCCAATGATTTGTGCCAACTGTCATACCGAATTCAGTGGCAATTACTGTCCCGCATGCGGACAGAGTGCCAAGACCTGCCGTTTCACGGTCAAGAACGCGTTGCTCTCTACGCTCGAGGTGTGGGGCATGGGCAACCGCAGTCTTCCCCGCACCCTTTTCTGTCTGTTTACGCGTCCGGGGCAGATGATCGGTGACTATCTCGACGGCCACCGTGTGCCCTATTTCCCTCCGGTCAAGATGCTTTTTGTGCTCTGTGTTTTCTTTGCTGTGGTCAGTTCGTGGCGCAGTGGCGGCGAGGCTGCAGAGGCTGGTACTGCCGGGAGGGAGGATGCCGGTGCGATGATTGTCGAGGAGGTGAAGAACGACAGCGCCTTCTCGTCGGGCAAGTATGACGAGGTGATGTCGCGCCCACTCTTCCGTCTGGGCAGCTGGCAACCCACGGTCAGCGACCTCCAGCAGCAGACGGAGGCCTGTCTCCGTTGGTTTGACAACCATAAGGCGGTGGAACTGCTCTGCCTGCATTCCTTCTTCATGTTCATGGTGTGGTGGCTGTTTCGCCGGTCGCCTGTGCGTCCGCGTTCCACGCTGGCCGAGAATTTCTATATCCAGGTCTATATCAGTGGTCAGCTGATGGGGTTGTCGGTGCTGTGGATGTTGATTTTCGGCAACGACAAGGGTCGCAACATCTTCTATCCGCTGCCGCCGCTCCTGCTGTTGGCTTTGTTGGTGTGGGATTTCAAGTATCTCTTCGGCTATGGTTGGCGGCGCACGCTATGGCTCACGCTGTTGGTCCATTTCTTCCTGTTGCTGCTCTTCATCCTCGTGGTGGTGCTTGCCGTCTTGTCAGTAGTGTCCATGGCCGGACTGCTGTCCGCTGTCTCCGTCGGCTATCTACCCTTGTTGATGACATAGATGCCCCCCATGGCCAGCGCTCC
>CAMAHD010000133.1 GCA_945834405.1 uncultured Prevotella sp.
GCTCGTCGTCACCGATGAGCAGACGCTTCGGGTCGGTAGAAAGAGTGGTCTTACCAGTACCAGAGAGACCGAAGAAGATAGCGGTGTTCTCGCCGTTCTTGTCGCAGTTGGCAGAGCAGTGCATGGAAGCGATGCCCTTGAGCGGCAGGAAGTAGTTCATCATAGAGAACATACCCTTCTTCATCTCACCACCGTACCATGTGTTGATGATAACCTGCTCCTTGGATGTAACGTTGAACACAACGGCTGTCTCAGAGTTCAGACCCAGCTCCTTGTAGTTCTCAACCTTAGCCTTGGATGCGTTGTAAACGATGAAGTCAGGCTCGAAGTCTGCGAGTTCCTCCTCAGAAGGACGGATGAACATGTTCTTAACGAAGTGAGCCTGCCATGCAACCTCAACGATGAAGCGAACAGCCATACGGGTGTCCTTGTTGGCACCGCAGAAACCGTCGATGATGTACAGCTTCTTGTTTGAAAGCTCCTTCTTGGCGATTTCCTTAACGGCTGCCCAAGTCTCCTTGGTTACAGGCTTATTGTCGTTCTTATATTCGTCTGAAGTCCACCATACAGTGTCATGAGAGTTCTCGTCGTCAACGATGAACTTGTCCTTAGGAGAACGGCCGGTGTAGATACCTGTCATTACATTTACTGCACCCAGTTCGGTCTCCTGACCCTTGTCAAAACCTGTAAGGCTTTCCTGAGTTTCTTCCTCAAACAAAACCTCATAAGAAGGATTGTAAAGAACCTCGGTAGTACCGGTGATTCCATACTTCTCTAAAACTGACTTATCAAACTTTGCCATTTTTTTTGATGTATTTTAAAAGTGAATATTAATATCCTATTGATGTTGTAATCCTGTTTATTAAGCGATGCAAAGGTAAGAAAAAAATAGATACTGCGAAAGTTTTGCCCCTACATTTTTTTCCTTGCTTTTATGTTTTTAGGATAAAGTAACGAAAATTGCTTTTGATGCTTCCTTTTTTGTCATTTAGAGTTGTCAATCCCTTCCTTTTATCTCTACCTTCTATATAAAAGCTGCATGTCATGTCAATGTGTTTTATAATGAGAAATTTTGCTTTCATAATGTCAGAATATGGCTAAGAGAGTTTGAAAAGTGACAGGAAAGGATTAAAAAAACAACTTTTTCTGCTCAAACCGTTATTTTTATATGAAAACATTTTGCCAATTCAATAAACTTTCCGAAATTTGCACCGTTTTAAGGTGGGTTCTGTATAGTTTGCCCATAATAAATCAACAATAACTATGGTGGGCATTGATAGACCCCCATCTAATAATGATAATAGGTATGGCAGAAAAATTGGAAGTAAAAGAGTTAGACCAAGTGGTGGTACGCTTCTCTGGTGATTCCGGCGACGGCATGCAGTTGGCGGGTAATATTTTTTCAACGGTTTCGGCGACGGTAGGTAATGGTATTTCTACCTTCCCCGACTATCCGGCAGACATCCGTGCCCCGCAAGGTTCTCTTACCGGAGTATCAGGTTTTCAGGTTCACATTGGTGCCAACAGGGTTTATACCCCGGGCGACAAGTGTGATGTTTTGGTAGCGATGAATGCTGCCGCTCTAAAAACCCAATACAAATATGCGAAGCCTCAGGCTACCATCATCATCGATACAGACAGTTTCGGCCCCAAGGACTTGCAGAAAGCACAGTTCGAAACGGAAGACTATCTCGGTGAGATGGGCATTGACCCAGACAGAGTGGTGGCTTGTCCTATCACCAAGATGGTGAAGGATTGTCTGAGCGACAGCGGCATGGACAACAAGGCCATCCTCAAGTGCCGCAACATGTTTGCCTTGGGATTGGTATGCTGGCTATTTAACAGAGACTTGAACCTGGTGGCAAATTTCCTGAGAGAGAAGTTTGCCAAGAAGCCACAGATAGCAGAGAATAATATCAAGGTGGTGCAGGCTGGATTTGACTATGGACATAATGTTCATGCCAGTGTGCCTGCCACTTATCGTATCGAGTCCAAGGAAAAGGTGACGGGCAGATATATGGATATTACCGGCAACAAGGCTACTGCATACGGCTTGATTGCTGCTGCCGAGAAGGCTGGACTGAAACTGTTCCTGGGCTCTTATCCTATTACTCCTGCAACAGATATTCTGCACGAATTGTCCAAGCATAAGTCATGCGGAGTGATTACCGTTCAGTGTGAGGACGAAATCAGTGGCTGTGCCAGTGCCTTAGGTGCCGCCTTTGCCGGTGCACTGGCTGCTACGTCTACCTCCGGTCCCGGTGTCTGCTTGAAGTCTGAAGCCATGAACCTGGCTGTTATTGACGAGTTGCCCCTCCTTATCATCGATGTGCAGCGAGGCGGACCGTCTACCGGTCTTCCTACCAAGAGTGAGCAGACCGACTTGCTGCAGGCTCTTTATGGACGAAATGGTGAAAGTCCGATGCCGGTCATTGCAGCTACCAGTCCTACCGACTGTTTCGATGCTACCTATCAGGCAGCCAAGATTGCTCTGGAACATCTTACTCCTGTCATCCTGCTGACAGATGCCTTCATAGCCAATGGTTCTGCCGCATGGAAACTGCCTACGATGGCAGAACTGCCGGAGATACATCCTCATTATGCCACAGAAGCAATGAAGGGCAACTATACGCCTTACGTGCGTGACGAGGAAACCATGGTGCGTTATTGGGCTGTGCCTGGACAGGAAGGCTATACACATATCTTGGGTGGTTTGGAGAAGGACGGAAAGACGGGTGCCATCTCTACCGATCCCGAAAACCACGACTCCATGTGCCGTCAGCGTGCAGAGAAGGTTGCCCGTATTCCCGTACCCGATCTGGAGGTAGAGGGAGACCGTGATGATGCTGATTTGCTGATAGTTGGATTTGGCAGCACATACGGCCATCTGTATAGTGCCATGGAGGCATTGAGACAGGATGGACATCGGGTGGCTCTGGCACAGTTCAAGTTCATCAATCCGCTTCCAAAGAATACCGCCGAAGTATTGGGTAAATATAAAAAGGTGGTTGTGGCTGAACAGAACCTGGGACAGTTGGCAGCCTATCTGCGCTCCAAGGTCGATGGATTTGTGCCCTGCCAGTTCAATCAGGTGAAGGGTCAGCCCTTCGTGGTCAGCGAATTGGTGGAGGCTTTTGCAGAGATAATCAAGAAGTAAGAACATTAGAATTAGAAGAACATGTACGAAGTAAGCGATTATAAGAAGGGACAACCGCGTTGGTGTCCCGGTTGTGGAGACCACTTTTTCCTGGCTTCTCTGCATAAGGCAATGGCAGAAGTTGGCGTTGCTCCCCATGATATGGCAGTAATCTCAGGTATCGGTTGTTCCAGCCGCCTTCCCTATTACGTGAATACCTATGCCATGCAGACCGTTCACGGACGTGCTGCTGCCATAGCTACGGGTGCCAAGGTGAGCAATCCCAATCTGACGGTATGGCAGATTAGTGGCGATGGTGACGGACTGGCTATCGGCGGCAACCATTTCATTCATGCCATGCGTCGCAATATCGACCTGAATATGATACTGCTGAACAACCGCATCTACGGTCTTACCAAGGGACAGTATTCTCCAACCAGTCCGAGGGGGTTCGTTTCCAAGTCGAGTCCATACGGAACCGTTGAGGATCCCTTCCGTCCGGCAGAACTCTGCTTCGGAGCACGTGGTCGTTTCTTTGCCCGTGCCGTTGCCACCGATGCTCCTGCTACGGTAGAGGTCCTGAAGGCTGCCTATCACCATAAGGGCGCATCTGTATGTGAGATACTGCAGAACTGCGTCATCTTCAACAATGGCTGCTATGACCCTATATATAATAAGGAGGGACGAAAGAAGAATGCTATCTATGTGCGTCATGGAGAGAAGCTGGTTTTCGGCGAGAACAATGAGTTTGGTCTCGTGCAGGAAGGATTCGGACTGAAGGTCGTTGAGATTGGTAAGGATGGTTATACATTGGATGACGTGCTCGTTCATGATGCACACTGCGAGGACAACACCTTGCAACTTAAACTGGCGATGATGGATAATGAACAGGGATTCCCTGTTGCGCTTGGTGTTATCCGCGACGTGGAAGCACCTACCTATGACGAATCTGTAAATAACCAAATTGAAACTATCAAACAACAAAAAAAGTATCATACCTTTGAAGAATTGTTGGAAACCAACGATATCTGGGAGGTAAAATAACCAAGATCATGAAAAAAAACATATTATTTGCTGCTTTACTGGGATTCGCCTCTTTGCAGGCCAATGCCCAAAGTTATGAACTGTATGACTTCTCCAATGATTTGTGGGAAGATTTTGATGGAGAGATGTATACTCCTGTCGGCGTTATGTATAAGGTTTCTGCCAATGGTAAGTATGCGGTAGGTTATGATGGCATTATCTATGCCGGAGCGGTTTATTACTGGACCGCAGATGATCCCGAGGGTCTCTTGTTCATCAATCAGGGAAATAATCGCATCAGTCTCAGTGACGTAGCCAATGATGGTACGATGGTGGGAAGCTTTGAACAGCGTAAATCTGATGATTCAGAAACCAAGGAGATTTGTTACCCCGGTTATTATGTTGTAGGAGAAGGATGGACCCAACTTCCCGTTCCCGAGAAATATTCTCAGTATTATGGCAAAGAGTCTGACTTTTTGAACGAAGCGCGTGCCATTACTCCTGACGGTAAGTATATCGTCGGTAATATCTACGTAACACAGGTTTACAAGCAAACCATCTTTGGTATTACGGAGTCGGCCTATCTGTTGCCTTGCCTTTGGACTAAAAATGACGAGGGCAAGTATGAGTTGACAAACGTCTATCGTGACATCTGGAAGAACAGCTTGCAGTATAAGGACGGAGAGCTGGTAGCTGCCAAAGACAGCGTAAACTTCCAGTCGTTCTACGTTTGGGATATCAGCAATGATGGCAGTACGATAGTTGGTGTCAATACGGCAGGTTCAGGAGGTCAGAATCCAGCCATCATCCGTAATGGTCAGATGATTCAGCTCTTCAACTGCGGTGAGGAAGACGACGCCGACGAACTGAAGAATTTCAACGGAGGTGTATGCAACTCGATAGATGCCAACGGAAACGTATACGGCTATTATCAGTTTGGAGACCAAAGTAAAAAGTACTTTGTCTTTACGGCAGATAACCAGTTGGTATTCCTGAACAAGCTGATTTCCTGTGCAGACAAGAACGGCAAACAGTATTCCCAGTCTTTTGACAAGCTCCCCTATGTCCTTGACTGTAGTGAAGACGGTTCTGTCATTGCTGGTGGTGTAGGGCTTACGACCGACTTTGGCATGTTGAATGCTCCTGCTCTTCTCTGGGATGAGAGTATCACCAATGGCATTTCCCGTTCACAGGCTGCCGACGAGACGGTTTCTCTCGACTATCAGCAGTGCGGCAATCTCTTTGTGAATGGTCTTTACAACGAGGTGGCTATCTATAATGCCGGTGGTAAACTGATTGCCAAGGGCGGACAGGGCAAGGCTTTCAACCTCAGCAACCAACCTTCAGGAGTGTACATGATTCAGGTAAAGACAGGACAGGGTGCCAAAACCTTTAAAGTAACACGATGAGTAAAGTCTCTTTATGGGGGCTTTTGCTCCTCTTCATCTTAGGGTTTTCTGCTGCTGATGCAGCGGAAAACCCTCTTTCGTTTGTGGCAGATGGGACTCCTTCGATGATTGTCGGCAATGCCAAGAACAAATCCGTGAAGTATTTGCCTGCCTCCAGCGTCGATACTGCCAGGGTGGCTCTCTATTATCCGTCAACGTTCATGCGTGCCTTCCAAGGCTGTTCCATTACGGAACTTCATGTGGATGTCAGTGGAAAGACGGGTAAGGACTCGCTGAGTGTGTTCATTACAGACAACTTGCAGCGTGAGACACCCCTTTACCAGCAGCGTGCCACAGCAACGGGAGCAGGCTGGCAGACCATACAGCTGGAGCAGCCCTTCCTGATAGATGGTTCACCTCTTTATATCGGCTACGAGGTTCAAGGCGTGCGTTATCTGCGTTACAGTGAGACTTTGGTGTCTGGTGAAGAATGGGTCTTCAACAATAGTCAGGGATGGAGAAAATATGATGAGTCCGACGTTTACAGTTCGTCTTTCTACATGGTGGTGAGCGGCGACCATTTGCCTCAGAACAACATTGTGCTTCAGCATACGGTCATCCCCAGATACGTAGAAGTCAACCATCCGATGACTGTCTCCGGTACGTTCTTCAATTATGGAATGCAACCCGTGGAGAGTCTGACGGTCTCCTTCCTCGTTGATGGTCAGGAGATGGGTACACGTACTGTTTCCCAGCTTTCAACGGCACATAGAGAGATGGGTTCTTTCGTCTGTGAAAGTCCTTCGTTTCTTGAACAGGGTTCCTCCGATTTCACGATGCTTGTAACCCAGGTGAATGGTGCTGAGGATGCAGATACGTCTGATAATAGTTCCCGTCATGTTTCGTTGCTCTGTCTTCCACATTTTGAGAAGCGAAACATCTTGTTGGAAGTCTTCTCGACCGAATTGTGTACCAATTGCCCCGGAGGCCATCAGGTTATTACTCAAGTATTGGGTGAAAAAGAAGATGTGATAGAGGTTGACCATCATGCTGGCTTCTATCAGGACGACTTCACCATACAGGCAAGCAAGGACTATGAGTGGTTTTACCATCCTGTTTACCTGTTTGCGCCTGCCGTCATGATGGACCGTACAGCTCTGGCAGACAATTATCCCCAGTATTTCGAGCACGGAGTACCTGTGGTGTCTCCTACCCAGGAGGCCTTGTCGGCAATGTATGCAGAGCAGTCTTCCACGCCGGCTTTTGCTCATATCCAGCTGCAGAATACGTTGGATGCCGCCGAACGCACCCTTTCTCTGCATGTCGTGGCAGATGCCATAGAAGGAATGCCGTTGCCTGACAGCGTCCGTCTGACTGTTTTTCTGACAGAAGACAGTATCTTTACGCTTAAACAGGCTGGCTCTCTCAACAATTTTTATCATCGCCATTGTATTCGTCAGTGCGTCACACCTACGTGGGGTGTACCTGTAGAGTTGTCGGGTGCGGAGGGTTTCAGCGCCGATTATCAGGTGACGTTGCCAGCAGAATGGAATGTGGAAAAGATGAAGGCTGTCGCCTTTCTGTCCGCTTACAATCCTGAAGACAAAAACGATTGTATGGTGTTGAACAGCGTTCAGGCAGGCTTGACAGAGAATGGCTCTTCAGGCATTCGGCAGCTTGAAGAGGTATCTCCTCTCAACAGCAAGCGTCGTCTGATAACATTGGAAGGCGAGATACGTCTGCCTGCTTCTGCTGCAAGGATAGATATTTACAATCTGTCGGGTCGTCAAGTAGCACGATTGAACAGCGCGTCTCCGGTTGCTATTCTCCCTCGGGGAGTCTATATTGTTAAGTGATCTCTACCATCACTAAGGAGCAAGAATAAAGAGTTTCAAGTTTCTCCTATATTCAATGTTTTGGGAGTTAAG
>CAMAHD010000134.1 GCA_945834405.1 uncultured Prevotella sp.
TCTATGGGAGGACCGGGCAGAAAACGCTCATTCTCATTCACCTCGTCACAAGCTGTAATGCCAACGATTGCGGTCAAGAAATATATCAGGAAATGTTTGATTTTCATACTCATTTGTATTTTGAATAGTTGATGAAGTTAGAAAGTATAGTTATACGAAACATTCAATCCCTTGCTGGCAGGCACGTAGCGGCATACGCCACCGGAGCAATTGTAACCTGCACGAGTACGTCCATAACCCAGCATCAGGCGATGAGCCTTATACGTTCCCGTGACAGAAGCCATATAATAATGGATATCCGTTTCTCCCACATTCCACATGTCACTGACCGTGAACATCAGATAAGGAAGTGCGGACAGCTCCAACAGGCCGTAAGCCCAGTCACCCTCATCCTGCTTGGTCCAGAGATACTGCAGCTCACTTCTCAGCGTAAACTTCTTGTTAAACTGATATTTACCCTCAGCCACTGCAACATTCGTCTTCACGACACCACCTTCACCTTCGATGACAGTTTTGTCGTAACGCTGGTTCATATACATGAGGTTCAGTTTGAACTCCTTGGACACCTTCTTCTCCATTTGCACATTGATGTCCTGATAATAGAGGTCGCCCATACCGAAGAAACTGGTTGAATATCCTTCTGTACCCTTAAGCGAAGTACCATTCAGGGGAGCTACAGGTTTCTTGTCCAGTCCACGGATATGGCTGACATTAAGCTTCATCTTCGTACCATACTTACCTCCGAGGGGAGTATGCTTTTTGAAGGTGTAGCCAAACTCACCCTGAAAAGCCCATTCACCTGGAGCTGCCTGTGTAGCGTATGGATAGAGGGCAGGCAGGGAGTAGGTATGCTGATAGGCAAATGCAGGCATGTTGTTGATAAAGGCAGCTGTCCCTTGCAGATGGCGCTGCGAACGGAATGCCATGTCCTCACTGCGTTTCGCCTGAATCAGCGCAGAAACGCCTTTCGAGGAGTACGATGCAGACAACATGACAGCCGAACCACGGCGATAGATATATCCATTGTCGGCAGAAGGGTCTTGGCTGCGCCAGGCATACTCGGCAAGGAGGCTGTAGTTACCTACGGAGAGATTGGTGCGTACATCAAAGGCATGCACACTCGAAGGCAAATTCAAAATATAATTGGTTCCATCTGCATAAATCTTCTCGTTATCGTCCTCATACTTCTGCATCACATAAGATCCACCGATGGTCCAGGCGACATTCTTGTCTCTCAATGCCTGACTATATTGGTCGAGACTGACTTCCAAATCGCCACCGACAAGCCAGGAATCCTTGTCCCAGTCCCAATAGCGGCGTTGCACTCCACCCAAGGCTTTCAACCTCATGCCCTTGATGGCGTTGACATTGACACGGGCACCTCGTATAGCATTGTCTATACCCAGACTACGTTCTTCATAAGCACGGAAAATCAGTCCGCTACCAAACTGGTCATAAAAATCACCAAGCGTAACATCCACGTCCTTGGAAGTCCATTTCAGATACACGTGTGGCACGCCCCATCCTGCAAATTCGGGTTCAAACCCGGGCAGCGGCTGCTCCATGTACTCCAAACGAGCACCCACCTCCAACTGCTTGTAACTGGCATTGAGGTCTACGTATGTATTGGTAAGCACGTCGTGAGCATACTCACCTGTTCCAATTTTGTTGTCTACTTCGGGCAAAAGGATGTCACTCTGTATACTTCCGTGTACTTTCACCTCGTCATTCTGGGCTTGCGCAGAAACGGCAGCCAGTCCAGCCAGCAGCAGTGAAAGCGGTCTGTTGAAGAAACGCATGAAATTCAGTTTTTGAGGATTATTACTTGCTAATCAGTTCGCGAACCTTCTCAATAAGATGTGCTTCTCCTCCCTCTGTATATCCGGAGCGCGATTCTGCAATCTTACCGTCACCGCCGATGATGAACACATGGGGAATATTCTGCACGCCCATGGCACGTCTGAAATCGCTGTTGGGGTCGAGCAGCACTTCATATTCCCAACCATTGCTGTCAACGAGCGGTTTCACCTTATTAATATTCTGAGCCTGGTCGATGCTGACGGCAATCACCTTGACGCCTGTTTCGTTCATCCAGTCCTCATAAACCTCGCTGATAGCCGACAGTTCGCGGTTACAGGGTTTACACCAAGTGGCAAAGAAAGAGATGATGAAGGGTTTGCCCTCATTGTTCAACTCAGCCGTATTAACGGGTTTGCCATTGATATCTTTTAACTGCACCGAAGGCAGCTGGGCACAGGCTTCACCCATCAGGGCGAAGAATGCCACGAGTGCTAAAACTACTTTCTTCATGTTGAATATTGCAAATAGATACTTGATTACAAGTTGCAAAATTAATCAAAACTATGACAACTTCAAAGAAAAGCCATGAAAAATCGCTTTTTTTAGCAATTTTTCATGGCTCTTGTCTTTCATTCTGTCTGTAAAACGAGCGAAGCGTCCTGACAAACGCATTCAAGAAGGATTATTTCACCTGAATGACCAAGTATCTGCTGGCTCCCCAGAAAGCCTGCGGATTAGTGATGCGCAAAATGTACTGTTTGTTGGCATCCGGTTGGAGGGTGTAGCTTCCCGCGGGATGTGAAGTCAGAATTTTGGCAGACTTGGAATAGAGTTTGATTTCCTTGTCCACACGGATATCAATCTTGGTAAAATAGTCTTTATTGAAGTTAGCTCTCAGCACATCCCCATCCACCAGAATACGCTGGTCTTTCAGTTCGCTCTTGGTACCGAAGACGAACCATGCGGTATTCAGCTGCTTGTCTTGCTGGCTGATGGTCTGGCTTTTCTCTCCACTTTCCTGCTTGAGGTTTGCCACATCCTGATTGAGTCCGCTTATCTGCTGGTCCAGTTCGGCGATGTGAATGTTCTTTGCCTCCAGTTCAGCCTGCAGGGCAGCCATTTCACGGTTTTTCTCCTCCATCTGCTGCGAGAGGTTAGCGATGGTTTTCTTGAGTTCCTCACTGTTGAATGAGCTTTCGCGCAACTGTCTCTTGAGTTTCTCTATCAGTTCCTGATTCTGCGCCATGGCAGACTGGATAAACTGGATGTTTTCTCTCAGTCGCTGCTTGCTGTTGGCACCCTCGCCATCCTTGGCGACGGTCACACGTCCCTGCGCCTGGTTGATATCGCGGAACCCCTGTTCTATCTCGTTCAGCGTAGCCACCATGTCATTAATCTCATTGTCACGCTGCGTGATAATCTTGTTGAGTGAATCACGCATCTGTATGGTGGCAACATCCTTCTCAGAGGACTTGTTCTGCTTGCATCCTACGAAAACGAAGAGGCTGCAAAGTGAAAGTAATAAAAAAAATGACTGTTTCATATATCTCTATTGTTTTTGTTTTTCTTCTTGCTATTGTCCTGCTCAGCTCCAGCCACGACGATGACAATCTCGCCTCTGGGTTCCGTCTCCGTGAAATGGTCCACCAGCTCTTGCAGGCTTCCCCTCACGCTCTCCTCGTGAATCTTGGAGATTTCCCTGCAGACGGAAGCCTGCCTGTCAGCCCCCATCACCGTGACCAACTGCTGCAAGGTCTTGAGCAGCCGATAAGGCGACTCGTAGAGGATAATCGTCCGCGCCTCCGTTGCCATCCGTTCGAGACGAGTCTGCCGTCCTTTCTTGGGAGGAAGGAAGCCCTCGAACACAAAGCGGTCGCATGGCAATCCGCTGGAAACGAGAGCTGGCACGAAGGCAGTAGCTCCCGGCAGCGTCTGTACGGTTATGCCGGCTCTGACCGCTTCCCTTGCGAGAAAGAACCCCGGGTCACTGATGCCAGGCGTGCCGGCATCACTGATGAGTGCGATGTTCTCGCCAGCCTTGAGACGTTCGACGATGGCGGCAGCCGTGCCGTGTTCATTAAACTTATGATGAGACATGAGCCTGTTCTGTATATCAAAATGTTTCAGCAGGATGCCCGATGTACGGGTATCCTCCGCCAAGACCAAGTCAGCCTCTTTCAGCACCCTGATGGCCCGGAACGTCATGTCCTCCATATTTCCCACCGGAGTGGGTACGATAAATAATGTGCCCATATTTCCGGCAAATGTAGGCATTTCTTCTTGACCGACAAAAAAAGAGCCCTATTTCTTTGCAATTTTTAAAACGTATTTGTACTTTTGCACTGAAATGACAAACAATTTGACTGGGGAGTCACGCCATCCCGGCAGAATAGAAGTGGTGTGCGGCTCGATGTTTTCGGGCAAGACAGAGGAACTGATACGTCGTATGCGTCGTGCTAAGTTTGCGAAACAGAAAGTGGAGATATTCAAGCCGTCTATCGACACGCGTTATTCCGAGGAGGAGGTGGTAAGCCACGACCGGCACGCCATTCCCTCTACCCCCATAGATGCCTCAGCCCAGCTATTGCTGCTGGCGTCAGACATCGATGTTGTAGGCATTGACGAGGCTCAGTTTTTTGACGAAGGACTGGTAGAAGTGTGCAACGAACTGGCAAACCGGGGCGTCCGTGTGATAGTGGCGGGTCTTGACATGGACTACAAAGGCATCCCCTTCGGTCCCATTCCCGGTCTGTGTGCCATTGCCGACGAAGTGACCAAGGTACATGCCATCTGCGTTCGCTGCGGTGCCCTGGCATATATCAGCCACCGCAAGGTTGAGAATGAGCGCAGGGTACTGCTGGGCGAGACGGAGCAGTATGAGCCACTCTGCCGCGAGTGCTACCGCCAGTTACAGAATCACGAAGAATCATTGAAGCGCGTATGATTGACAAGACCATTACTTTCGACCGTTTTGTACGATGGCTGTTGGGCGGCTTGCTTGCCCTTGGCATCCTGTGGGTGCTGAACTATCTGAGCGATGTTCTCTTGCCCTTCTTTGTGGCATGGCTGCTGGCCTATCTTCTCTATCCCATCGTCTGTTTTGTCCAGTATCGTCTCCATGTACCGGGTCGTGCGCTGTCCATCATCCTCTCACTGATCGTTGTCATCGCCGTTATCTCCGGCATTGTCTATCTGATTATTCCCCCGATGCTGTCACAGTTTGACAAGCTGGGCGAAATCATCTCCACCCATATCCACCGCAGTACACATGTCAGCCACATCCCGACCTCCATCCAAGACTGGATTTCCGGCAATCGAGAGGAGATAGAGCGTTTCTTCCGTAACAAAGAGGTGTCAGAAGCCATCCGTCGTGCGGCTCCCAAAGTGTTCGAGATGGTAAGCCAGACAGCCAGCATCCTGCTCAGCGTAGTAGCTTCGCTCATCACCTTGTTATATATGTTCTTTATCCTGCTCGACTACGAGACCCTCTGCAACGGGTTCATCCGGATGTTCCCTCCCAAGAGCCGTCCCTTCTGGCAGTCACTCATCAGCGACGTAGAGAAAGAGCTGAACAGCTACATCCGCGGTCAGAGTCTGGTTGCGCTCTGTATAGGCATCCTGTTCTGTATCGGTTTCACGCTGATAGGTTTCCCCATGGCCATCGGCATGGGCATACTGATAGGTTTGATGAGTCTCATTCCCTATGTCCATTCCTTAGCCCTCATTCCCATAGTCTTTCTCTCCTTCCTCAAGTCAGCAGATACGGGAGATAGTTTCTGGGGCATCCTGCTGTCGGCCCTTGCCGTCTTTGCCATCGTGCAGGTGATCACCGACATGGTTCTCACTCCCCGTATCATGGGCAAGGCGATGGGTCTGAATCCTGCCGTCCTGCTCCTGTCTCTTTCTGTCTGGGGGGCTCTCCTTGGATTTATCGGACTGATTATTGCCCTCCCTCTCACCACACTTATCATTGCCTATTACAAGCGCTATGTGACCAAGGAAGAAACTCCTGAAATCCCAATGTCTCAAAAGCCAGAATCCAAATAGCCGAAGACCAAGAACAAACGCCACGTAAAAAGGTGCAGCATCCACGCTCGGACAGCCGCACCTTTCTCATCTTGTTTTCTGAATTCTTGAGACCCTCACGGCCTCGATGTAAACAGAAAGTAGTCTATTATTTTCAGTTATCCTCTGTGTAACCTGTCTTCAGATAGCCCGATACCTTATAATACATATCAGGACCGTAATCATCAGCATATTTCACATAAAACAAGATTGAGTCAGTCTTCATGCCACTGCCGGGAGCCGTGGCTGCGCCCTTCATGATTTTTCCTCCCAGCACGACAGGCTTTCCGTCGTTGCTGTAGGTCTTGGCAATGTTTTTGGGATTCAGCATCAATGGTTCGTAAGGCTCATCGACAACTGTTCCGGCAGAGAAAGTCTTGTCATTAATATTGATGTTCACCTTATAAACTTCATCCCAGAAACCATCCGTGATGAGCATCTCGGTAGTATTATTGGCAGCCGTATTTGATGTGATGAACTCCGGAGTGACACCATACTCATTCCACCAGAGCTCCTGCTCGGCGTATAAGTCGAAGTCTTTTTCATCAACGATTCCGTCGTCGTTGGCATCGGGCGACGTAACGCCGTAAGGGTCTCCCAGTTCGGCATTCACGACATCCGGCGTATAACCAGCCTCACTATAGTAATAATACATGGTAAACCATGGGTCGTAGCTCTCGACAGAACATACCCATGTGCCGCACACCTCCTGCAGCTTGACACCTTCCACGACGTAGTCACCTCCGAAGTCACCGTCGCTACATGCAGTGTTCATGGTCAGAGCAGCCGTCATGGCGACTGCCAATCCAAATATCTTTTTCTTCATCATAAGATTCGTATCTGTTTATTTGGTTAATGTAATATAGAAAACCAGCACATCGGCATAAGTCACCTCCAAAAGGACGCATCCAGTAGCCTCGTCATAGCTGGCTTTTACCTCATTGGCGCTGTCTCCCCATCCTGCGACATCGGCATTGAAGGCATCAATGGAGTTGTCATTGTTCAGCATGAAGAATCCGGTCATTGCATAGCTTGAACCGTAGCCGGCGCGTTGGTCATAATAGCCACCCAAATAGTCGCTGATAAAATAAAGTCCGGGCGCATAATAAACCACATTCACGGTCTGTCCGCTATAAGGAAGCTTCGTGTTATTAGCAATATTGAGGCGGTAGCTGCCCTCAGCCACGGTATAGGTGCCAGAGATGTCGCGCGCCGTAGCAGAGGGGTCATAGACGGAAACCGTTCTGGTGACAGAGCTGGCAAACCCATCCGCATTCTGGGCAGAATAGTTGACATAGCAAACACCCGGCTGAGAGGTATCTACATCACCGGATATCAGGACGGAAGCCGTCACGTCCTTATCACCCTCCATAGCCACACATCCCGGCTCTACGTATTCAGAACCGACGGGGACGGCCGTATTGTTATTCTCATCCGCTCCATTGAGCGCAAAAGTCACATAATGGGTCACCTTAACCAGTCCTTCTTCAGCATCGTCACAGGCGGCGAGCAGACAGAGGGAGCAAAGGCAACATATTGTCATTTTAATCATC
>CAMAHD010000135.1 GCA_945834405.1 uncultured Prevotella sp.
CCTTCTTCCAGTATATCGCCGACAGCATCTATACCTTCGCCTCCCAGCGCGACCGACAGAAAGGGGAGGCCTTCGTTCATGGCTATACCCTCGCCTTGACGAGTCAGTGCCGTTTCTATCGTCCCATCTCGGAACTTGACAATCAGAACGGCTATGCTGACATCTTCCTCCGTCCGCGTTGCGAGGTATTCACCGACATGGAGCACTCGTATATCATCGAACTGAAATACCTGAAAAGCCTATCCACGGAGACAGAAGTAAAGGCAGCCATCCGGCAGGCACAAGCCCAGGTGTGCCGCTACGCCGAGACCATGAACGCGAATGAACATATCGGACATACCACACTCCACAAGGTATATGTAGTATATAAAGGTGCGGAGATGGTGGCTTGCGACGAGGTATAAAATTACAAGCCTTTATTCAACTGTTGTCATAGCTGCTGTAGTTGAACACTTTGGGTTGACTACTTCGAGCCTTATTTATAAAGATGGTTGCCGCGGTTAAACATTACTTTTATATTTAGTTGATACGTTGCCAGAGTGAAAGGCTAATATAGTGATGATAAAAAATAAAAAAAGGAGTTCATGGCAGAGACACTATCTCATCCATGAACTCCCGTATGAGGGTAAGTCTGCTGATTAGAGCAGATTCATCGTATCGGTGGCAATCATGAGTTCCTCGTCGGTAGGAATCACTACTACGGTTACTTTAGAGTCGGGTGCAGAGATGACAGCCTCTTCACCACGAATCTGGTTGTTCTTCTCAACATCAAGCTTAACGCCCATCCACTCCATGTTCTTGCAGACAGCCTCACGCATGTTGGCCTGGTTTTCACCTACACCAGCCGTAAAGACAATGATGTCGGCACCACCCATGGCGGCAGCGTATGCTCCCACATATTTCTTGATACGATAGAAATACATATCGAGCGAAAGGATGGCACGCTCATTACCTTCACCGGCAGCTGCGTCAATCTCGCGCATATCAGAAGAAATGCCAGATATGCCGAGCACGCCACTCTTCTTGTTCAGCAGGTTAGAGATACCATCGGCATCGAGATTCAGTTTCTTCTCAATGAAACTGATGGCACCACCATCAATATCTCCGGAACGTGTACCCATCATCAGTCCTTCCAATGGTGTAAGACCCATGGATGTATCAACACATTTACCACCATCGACAGCAGCAATAGAGCCACCATTACCGATGTGACAGGTAATGATTTTCTTCTCTTCGGGTTTCACTCCCAGGAACTCACACACACGGGCAGACACGTAACGATGGCTGGTTCCGTGGAATCCGTAACGGCGCACGCCATACTGCTGATACAGTTCGTAGGGAATGGCATACATATATGCCTTGGCTGGCATGGTCTGGTGGAAGGCTGTATCAAATACGCCTACCTGTGGCAGTCCGGGCATCAGCTCGCTGACAGCCTTGACACCTTTCAGATTGGCAGGGTTATGCAGGGGAGCCAAATCGCTGCAAGCCTCAAACACCTTGAGTACCTCGTCAGTGAGCAGCACACTCTTATTGAACTTCTCTCCGCCATGCACCATTCTATGACCAACGGCATCTATCTCTTTCAGATCCTTGATGACGCCGATTTCAGGGTCGGTAAGCAGACTGAAGATAAACTTCACGCCCTCGGTATGTTCAGGGATATCGTGCATAATCTGCTTTTTCTCACCATTGGCAAGCTTCACCTTGACAAAGGCGCCGTCGAGTCCTACTCTCTCAGCACCACCAGAGGTCATCACTGAGCGGTCGTCCATATTATACAAAGCGTACTTAATGGAAGAAGAACCGCAGTTTAATACCAGAATTTTCATTGGATGATTATTGTTTTATAATGAATTATTTTTTGGCATCCATTGCCTGACAGGCAGTAATGGCAACCATCTTGTAAATATCGTCGACAGAGCAACCACGGCTCAGGTCGTTAACCGGACGTGCAATACCCTGAAGGATAGGACCCAGAGCTACTGCACCGCCCAAACGCTCAACCAGCTTATAGGCAATATTTCCCACCTCTAAGCAGGGAACGACCAGGACATTGGCATGACCGGCAATCTTGCTGCCGGGTGCTTTCTTGGCACCTACAGAGGGAACCAAAGAGGCATCGGCCTGCAGTTCACCGTCTACGAGCAGTTCAGGAGCCATCTCGTGAGCCAGACGGGTAGCCTCGACAACCTTGTCAACAACTTCGTGGCTTGCACTTCCCTTGGTAGAGAAGCTCAACATGGCAACTCGAGGTTCCTCGAAACCTGCAACACTCTTGGCGGTCTGTGCCGTGCAGACAGCAATCTGTGCCAACTGTGCGGCATCGGGCATGGGAGTCACTGCAACGTCACCAATAACAAGTACACCATTCTCGCCATACTCAGGCTTCTGGGTAATGAGCAGCATGGCACCGCTGACACAGCTGATACCCGGGGCGCACTTGATAATCTGAAGGGCTGGACGCAGGGTGTCACCGGTAGTGCTGAGTGCTCCTGAAATCTGTCCGTCAGCGCCTTCTGTCTTGATAATCATACAACCCAGATAGAGGGGATTCTTCACCAGTTCGCGGGCTTGCTCGATGGTCATGCCCTTTTTCTTGCGCAATTCGGCGAGCAGAGCGGCATACTCTTCACTCTTGGGATTGTTCTCTGGGTCGATGATTTCAGCCTTGTCGATATGGGTAAGACCCCATTCGCCGGCAAGACGCTTGATTTCGGCAGGATTGCCTATCAGTATCAAGTCAGCTACATCCTCTGCCAGCACGCGGTCGGCGGCTCTCAAAGTGCGCTCCTCTGTAGCTTCGGGGAGTACAATACGTTGCTTGTTGCTCTTGGCACGTTCAATGATTTGTTGTACTAAATCCATAGTTTTTTCTGTAAAAGTTTATTTTTATGTGATATGATTTTCTGATGTTTATACACAGTATTGCTGTTTTGTCAATCCGACCTTGCAAAAGTACGAAAATAATTGGAAAAGCAAGTGTGTTTATTCAAAAAAAAGATGTGTATCTTTCAAAACGCCTTCTCCTGTGCCAGCAAACTCTCCAGTTTCTCGGCAGAAAGGCGCAGCTGGAACACTCCTCTGATAGCAACAGAGATGCCACCCGTCTCCTCTGACACGACGATGGCGATGGCATCACATTCCTGCGAGATGCCCAAAGCGGCGCGGTGGCGCAGTCCCAATTCCTTGGGAATATCAAAGCTATGGCTCACCGGCAGTATGCAGCCAGCAGCCCAGATGCGCTTCTTGGATATCAGCATGGCTCCATCGTGGAGCGGGGAGTTCTTGAAGAAGATATTTTCGATGAGACGCTGGTTGATGTTGGCATCTATCTTGTCACCGGTATCTGCCACCTCTGTCAGCGGGGTAGAGCGCTCAATGACGATGAGTGCGCCCTCCTTGCGCTTGCTCATACTCATACATGCCAGCACTACTGCCATGATTGCCTCCTTATCGACAACGTCATTGCTATCCTTGTCGGATACAAAAAGTTTCAGAAGACGTGCCGCGTGTTGATGGGCTCCGATATTATAGAGGAACTTTCGGATGTCTTCCTGAAAGAGAATTATCAGACCTATCACACCCACACTCACCAGTTTATCCATGATGGAACCAAGCAGACGCATCTCCATAATCTGGGAGACGAAAAGCCATACCACCACAAATATCATAATGCCCATGAAGACGTTGAGGGAGCGCGACTCCTTCATCAGCTTGTAGACATAGTAAAGGATAAGTGCCACCAAGAAGATGTCAATCATATCCTTGATTCCAAATTCGAAAAACATAGACGGGCGTTTTATGAGGTTAATAATTCGTACTATCGGATTTGCTGGTATATCTTGACACACTCTACCGCCTCTCTGACATCATGCACGCGAAGGATAGAGGCACCTCTTTCCAGAGCCAAGGTATGCAGGACAGTTGTTCCATTGAGTGAGGTGGTGGGGTCGCCGCCCAGCAGTTTGAATATCATCGACTTTCTCGACACTCCTGCCAGCACGGGCAGATGCAATGTATGCAGACGGTCGAGCCGGGAAAGCAGCTGGTAGTTCTGTTCCAGAGTCTTGCCGAAACCAAAGCCGGGATCGAGGATGACATCCTTGACACCCAAGTCGAACAGTTGCTGCACTTCAGTTGCAAAGGCGGGCAACATTTCCTCCAGAGTGGGTTTGGTAGACATCAGGATATAAGGCACCTTCAGCCGTCCCATCATGCGGAACATGGCAGGATAGCCACTGCCATCACGACATTCCGGAGCCGCATGGGTACCCGAAGTGCCACCGAAGGCTCCGTTGACATTCCCTTCACTCACATCGTTGATGATAGCCACCCCGTATTCCTCAACAGCCATACGGGCTATGTCCGGACGGAAGGTGTCTACGCTCACCACGGCGTGAGGCTGCTCCCTACGCAGGATGGTCAGACCTTCACGCAAGCGTCGGGCTTCTTCCTCCTCCGTCACTTCCGGAGCTCCGCCGGGACGTGTGGAGAAGGCTCCGACATCAATGATGTCGGCTCCCTGTTCCATAATCTGGTTCACGCGCTCGCTAATCTCCTGTTCCGTCTGTTTTCTGCTGCCGGAATAGAAGGAGTCCGGGGTCACATTCAGGATTCCCATCACCTTGGGTTCACAAAGGTCCATCAGCTGACCATTCACATTGAGAGTCATGTTCATTGCTATTTCTTTTGAGCTATGGGAAGCACCCTTCCGGCATGCTTCCATGTTTTTTCTCTGCAAAAATACAATTTAAAAATGAAAAGAGGCTCCGATTAGAAGAAAAAGTGTACTTTTGCATCAAACTTACGCGATTGTATCGCTTCTTATATACAAAGGTCATGAAAATTGAGCAATTATACGAGCTGTTCAAACAGCATCCCTACATCACTACCGACAGCCGTGACTGTCCCGAAGGTTCCATCTTTTTCGCCCTCAAAGGTTGTTCGTTCAATGGCAACCAGTTTGCCAAGAGTGCCTTGGACAAGGGTTGTTCTTTGGCAGTCATCGACGAACCTGAATATGCCGTCGACGAGCGTTGCATCGTTGTTGACAATTGTCTGCGTACACTGCAACTGCTGGCTCGCCACCACCGCCGCCAGTTCGACATACCCGTTATAGGCATCACAGGTACCAATGGCAAGACGACCACAAAAGAGCTGGTATCGGCAGTACTGGGAGAACGCTATCAGGTACTGTACACTCAGGGCAACTTCAACAACGACATCGGTGTACCCAAAACGCTGCTCCGCCTGAACGGACATCACGAGATAGCTGTCATCGAGATGGGAGCCAGCCATCCCGGTGACATCAAGACATTAGTAGAACTGGTGGAACCCGATTATGGCATCATCACCAATGTAGGCAGAGCTCATCTGCAGGGTTTCGGTTCGTTCGAAGGTGTAGTCAAGACAAAAGGTGAATTATATGATTTCCTGCGCACCCGTCCCAACAGCAAGGTATTCATCCACTTGGACAATCCCCATCTGACAGGCATGGCTCAAGACCTGCAACAGATAGGATATGGCACGGATGCCAAATTGCATCCTGTCATTGAAGGGCATATCGACAGCTGTGCTCCCTGCCTCAGTTTCAGCTACAGAGAGTCGGCAGGAGAGTGGCATCATATTGACTCTCACCTTATTGGCAGTTACAATATCTATAACATGCTGGCAGCAACATGTATAGGTCATCATTTTGGAGTAACTCCCGAACAGATAGACCATGCCTTGGCTGGATATATCCCCAGCAACAACCGTTCGCAACTGGAACTGACTGGACGCAACCGACTGATTGTAGATGCCTACAATGCCAATCCCACCAGCATGGCAGCCGCACTGGAGAACTTCCGTATAATGCAGGTAGACAACAAATTGGCTATTCTTGGCGACATGAGAGAATTGGGAGTGGTGAGTGCCGAAGAGCATCAGAAAACGGTGGATTATCTGCAAGAGTCACCTTTCTGTGACGTATGGCTGGTTGGAGAAGAATTTGGCAAGACCCACTGTCCTTTCCGCAAGTTCAGGAATGTTGAGGAAGTGGAGGACGAACTGTCACGCCATTGCCCGGAGAACCACTGCATACTCATCAAGGGCAGCAACGGCATCCATCTGGCACAGTTAAAAGACAAGCTCTAAGAACCTTGAATATTTATCACAACTACCTTCTTACAACTTTCATTTATCACCATGAGTTCCAGTTTTAAAGGCTATACTTTAGGTGCCATCGCAGCAGCCACTTACGGCATGAATCCGCTTTTCGCACTTCCCCTCTATGCGGATGGCATCCAGCCTCTTTCCGTCCTTTTCTTCCGCTATCTCTTTGCCATTCCTATCCTGATTGTCATGTTGAAAAGCCGTGGCAGGAGTCTCTCGTTGCCACGCCGCCATCTGCTTCCCACAGCGGGCTTTGGACTGCTGTTTGCCTTGTCTTCGCTCACACTCTTCCAAAGCTACAACTATATGGATGCAGGTATAGCCTCTACCCTGCTCTTTGTCTATCCTATACTCGTAGCACTGATCATGAGCATCTTCTTCAAGGAAAAGCTGCAACTATCCACCATGGCATGTATCTTGGCGGCTCTGCTCGGCATCAGTCTCCTGTATGAGACAGCAGACGGAACCACACTCAATACCATTGGGGTGCTTTATGTTGTAGCCTCATCACTCTCGTATGCCATATATATCGTTGGCATTAACCAAACGAGGCTGCACGATGTACCAACCCTTTCTATCACCCTCTATGTCATCATTGTCGGATTTCTTCTATTCTCCCTGATGCTGTTATTCACGGGCGAATTGCAACTGCCCTCCAAATGGTGGCTATGGGGCAATATGATTGCTTTAGGACTGTTCCCTACTGTCATCTCGCTATTCTGCACGACGGCAGCCATCCAGCTGATTGGTTCCACCCCCACTGCCATTCTCGGTGCATTAGAACCTTTGACTGCCGTCATCTTCGGCGTAACCGTCTTTGGCGAACAGCTCACGCCTCGCATCTGTCTTGGCTTTGCCCTGATCATCGGCTCTGTGAGTCTGGTAGTAGCCCGTGGCTCTATCACTGCCAAGCTACTTCGTCTTCGCAAGATGTTTCCAAAACTCAAAAAAAAGGCTAAGTAGTCCTGTCCTATCATTATTCATCAATCAGCAAATGACCTTGCTTTTTCGTTCAGCCAAGGCTGAACGGTTCTTAAAGTCCACTTCAATGAACATCAAAGACACCATTAACAACCGTTCAGCCTTGGCTGAACGAAAAAGCAAGGCACTGCCTATCATCCATACCGCTATACTGTAAAGTCA
>CAMAHD010000136.1 GCA_945834405.1 uncultured Prevotella sp.
GGGAAACATACAATAAGCGGCGATAGCTCCCAACAGGTTCACGATGAAATTGTCAAAGCACCTTTCATGTTGTTTTTAAGTTTGATTTGAGCGTATATTTCTCCATCATGGCATCAAAAAACTTGCAGAAATCATCTGCCATACAAAATAATTCTGGGATTACCAAAACACTTCAAGACTTGGGCATCTGTCAGGTGGTTCATCACCTCGTCATGGTCGACGAAAGTCACGTAAAGAGCAGCAGAGTTGGGGAAACGGTTGAAGTAGATGTCATTGGTCCAGAACAGTTGGATGTCTGAAACTTGGCTGTTTGCACCAACATGAGTGCAGTAGTTGATGATGCGGGGCATGACCCTCGGCAACACCTTCACTCCCGTCTTGCCATCCTTGAACAAGACCACCGCTACTACGTGCCAATGTTTTTTGGTGTCGTATGCCTGTTCTTTCTGTTCCTTGGTACTTTTGTGCGAGATGGTGAGATGTCTGCCAAACTGCTCGTTGATACGCTTCATGATTCCCTTGAAGACTGGTCCGTGTGAAGACGTGTCCTTCAGTTGGTTGATGCCAATGAAATAGTGAATCATTTCATGGATGATGGTATCTTCAACTTCCTGTTCGGGCAGGTCTATTCGCGTATTGATGCGCAGCCGGAAGTCGTAATGCTCTGTCCGTCCGTCGGGAAGCCTGCGTCTCTTGGAAACACAAACTCCCAGAAATGTCTTGGCATCACTCAGCTCGATGGGAATCTTGGGAAGCTGGTTTGCAAACATGAGTCTGTTGAACTCCTCAAACTTTGTTTCAATATATGGAATGGTAGCCTTCATGGTTTCTCATTGCCGAAATGTTCGGTCTTGAAATAAACTTTCCAACTGGAAGGATTGGATTCTCCCAGTTGGAAAGTGCCAAGACGCGCTGTCAGGCGTCTCTTATTGCTTGTTGGTATTTGTCAGTGTCTTGCCTTGATACTGTCCCGTCTGGGCATCGAGGAACGTCTTCACCTTAGCTATTTCCGTTTCAGACATCTTCCTGCCCACCTGATATTCTGCCATCATCTCAATGGCTTTCTCCAGAGTGGTTACGCTGCCATCGTGATAGTAGGGCCATGTGAGAGCCACATTGCGCAGGGTAGGTGTCTTGAAACGATAACGGTCACGCTCCACCTTGGTCTGTGCCCAGCGGCCGTTGTCAGAGTCGGTAAGTCCCGACTTCTCGTTGATTTCGCGGTTCTGGAAATAGTTGGCGCGCTGACCCATCATCTCGTATGACAGACCGCCCATGTTTACACCGGCGTGGCAAGTGGCACACTTGTAGTCCTTGAAGATGGCATAACCCTCAATCTGTTCTGCCGTCAGAGCTTCTTTGTCGCCCTTGAGATAACGGTCGAAGGGGGAGTTGGGAGTGAGCAGCGTCTTCTCATACTCGGCGATGGCATCGGTGATGGTTTTCTCGTTGAGTCCTTCGGGGTATGATGCGAGGAAACGCTTGCTGAAGTCGGCATCTGCTGACAGACGAGCTGCAATCTCGTCAAATGACTTGCATCCCATCTCTACGGGATTGAGGGGAGGTCCGGCAGCCTGCTCGGCGAGCGTGGCGGCACGTCCGTCCCAGAACTGCACGAAGTTGAACACGGCATTGTAGGACGTGGGAGCATTGATGCCACCTTGCTGTCCACCGATACCGTCGGAGAACTGGTGGTTGTCGACGCCTGCCGTCTCTATGGCATGACAGCTGGCACAAGAGATGGTGCCGTCGCCAGAGAGTCGGGTGTCATGATACAGCTCTTTACCCAGCTGCACCTTGGCTGCATCCACAGCGACAGAGTCGGGGATGGGCCGGATAGGCTCGTTCTTGAATTCGGCGGCTGCCAGTTCGTTGGGGTAGAACTGGGTGCGGTGCTGCTTCACCCAGTCGAGCACGATGTCGGTCTTTGCCGAGGTGAGCGACGAGCCCCAGTGGGCGAGATAGTAGGACATGAGAGGCATGGAACCGTCCTGTACGCACTTCTCCACCTTGGCGAGGTCAACCTCGTTGACTGGCTCTCCGGCTGCTACCGCCTTCATCATCGGTGCGATGTCGAAGACCTTGTAGCCCTCTTCCACATGTGAAGCGATGAGTTGCTTGGCAACGGGGAATGTGGCATAGAACGGGAGGTCGGGGTTCTCCGTGTGGCAGAACACGCAGCCTCCGTCATTCAGAATCTCTGTCAGCTGCTCGTTAGCAGGCAGCGACTTGTCGGGAGCTTGGTTGACAGCGCGGTAGGCTATAGCCAAGCCAACTACACAGACAGCTCCTGTAAGAATGATTTTACTGGTTTTTTTCATACTGTTTGTTTAATTGTTGTTATGGATAATGTATAATTTATAATGTATAAATTATTTAAGAATAACTGTGCAGGCTGTTGCTGGCAGAGGGGAGCAGGTTGACTCCATACCAGCACATCTGAAGCAGCAGGAATCCTGCGATGAGCCAGATGTAGCTGATGCATGTCTGACGGTAAGGGGTGGGCGAATCTGTTGCTGCTGCCCTTCCCATACGGCGGTGGATATAGACGAGATAGGCACACCAGGTAGCTGCTGCCCAAGTCTCCTTGGGGTCCCATGTCCAGTAGCTGCCCCACGCCTGTTTCGCCCAGATACACCCCGAGAGCATGCCGAAGGTGAGGAACGCCATGCCAATCCTTACCAGCTGGTCGGCAGAGGACAGGTAATGGTCGGTGTGCCGCCACAATCCGTAGACAGCCAGCAGAAAGGCGCAGCCAAAGACACTGTACGAGAAGATGTAGACCGTGACATGGGGCACAAACCACGCGCTCTGCAAGGCTGGCATGAGGCTCTGGTCGTGAATGTCGGGTTTGAGTATGTTGATACCGATAAACACCGTAGCCACTATCAGCGAGAAGAGCTGGATCCATCTGTATTGCCACCTGATATACACTATCCATCCCGACACGATCATGAACAGCGAATACCAGAGGCGCGTCTCGCCGAGCGTCCTCAGTGGCGGTCGAGACAGGCTTGCCCACAGACCGCCCACAAAGAGGGTGTAGACGATGATGCCTGCCGCTGTGAGCCAGAGGCTGAGCTGGCTGCATCCTTCCTTCTTCCGGAAGGCTGCAGTTGCTCCTGCAGTCCAGAGTATCACTGCACCGGCAGCAAATGGCGGATAGATATCCCATGTTATCATATTCTGAATCATTATTTGATGTTACGAGCATAGAAAGCCTTACCCCTCGCACATCCTCCCGCTACAGCTCCCATGAGCAACAGACAGATACCAGCCAGCATCGGGTATTTCCACGGCTGACGTTCAACCATGAGAACACAGAAGAGGTCGTCTGACCTACGGTAGAAGCTCATGAGGTATAGGTCTTCAGAGAAACCGAGCGGATGGGGGCTGTTGACTGCGATGTCGATGGGCTGGTCGTCGATGAGGATGGTGGCAGCATATTGTGTTGGCGAGCCATCGGCAGTGTTGGTTTCGATGCGGAAGTCCTTCAGCCGGAGCGAGTAGGGCAGCGATACCATGCGGTTGTCGGTGTCGATGGCAGCTGTCGTAGCTTGGTTCTTGCCTACGACGGAGCGCAGTTGCCTGTTGTCGCCGGCACCGGCAAGTCCGCTGAAGAGCATCAGCCAGATGCCGAAATGCGTGGTAAGGAAAATCCAGTCTTTTCTTGCTTTTCCCGAATACAGCCTGTGCAAGATGGCAAGCGTCAGGTTGACCATCAGGGCAATGAGAAGGGCAACAAAGGGGATGGAAGTCTGAAATGCCGAGTCGGCAGTCATACAGCCGCCCACGATACATGCAACGGCCGTCAGTCCTAACAGCCAGCATGACATCTTTGCCGAACGTATCTGTCTCATCCATTGTCGTTTGCCCCATTCGCTGTAGACAACGTAGAGTATGGCAACCAGACTTCCCCCTAAGGCAGCACCGATAGGGAATGAGAATAACCTGACGTCCATATTGCCTATTGCCCACTGCAAAGCACAGGCGATAGCCAAATAAACTGTCAACCACAAACGCATATCACTTATCATCATGTCGCAATTAGACTGCAAATATAAGAATACAAATTGAAAAAGAAGAATTTAACACAATTATGTTTCTGTTAAAAAAACACAAATGCCTGTCGTGTTGCATGTCTGTTTGCCATTGCAAGGAGAGGGATGTAGGGAGAGATGAATGAAAAACAGGAGGCGAGTCCACTGTCTGTGCGTGTCTGCCTCCTGTCCTAAAATGTGTCGGTTGTCGATGGGAATTATCTGACGAACAATGCACTGATTTTCTCAGCATTGTCGCCCTCGTATACTCTGATGTCTGTTACGGGATTGTATGTAAAATTGGAGAACTTGAACAGCTGGAGCGCTGCAAAACGGTGGTCACCGGAGATGCAAGCCTCCAGATGCCAATGCCCGATGGGGGTATTGACGAGTTCGCCACACTTTTCAACCTCAGAACAGATGTCTGTTTCAGGTGCTTTCAACAGTTTTTCAACTCTCTCGCCAACCGTGGGGTTATACTCCAGAGTGTAGGCTGTCAGTTTGCTTTGTGTGGGTTGGTATATGTAGTCGGTGTGCAGGCCGAGCAGGGTTTTGTGTACGTATATGTTTGGATAAGCCAACACGTTGCTGGCCATCGCTAAGTTTTTTATATTTGCCATAATTGTTTCTGTTTTAAAGGAAATAGTTTAATTTATAATGTACAATGGATAATGTACAATTTATAAATTGTTGTTATATAATAATGTGCCGCAACACGTAAATATAATCCTGTCGTGAGTCGGCACAGAATCCCGATGTTGCTTTGTGGAAGGCAACATGAGAATAAGCGATATTAAAAGGTTTGTAAAAATGGTTGGCAGAGGCTCTGCCCGTCATCTTGCCGCCAGAATGGCTTACCGTAGGATGAACCCTCTGAGGTCTTGGTGAGCAGATACGATATGACGTTGTGGCATCCGTGATGTAAGCATCTCCACAACCGTGATGTACCTTGCTCGGGTCGTAGAGTCTGTCTTTGCGGCTGCCGTCATCATAGCCATCCTGATATCCATGCGCCTGTACTTCTGGTAACACCGCTACCAAAAGTATCAGGGTGAAAATATATCTTAACATCATCTCCATCATAGCATGAATATCTTTTTTCACTTACAAAATTAAAGAAATAAACTGAAAACAAATAACAAACTGCTATTTTTTTATACTTTTTAAGGTGAAAATGAATAGGTCCTTACATCCTTCAACACTTCTTGTCATGAGGATATTTTCATTTTTGTCCAGATACAGCGTGGGATGAGCTGCCAGAAGAACACGAGGATGCGGTAGAGCCAGTTGATGGTGGTCACGTTCTTGTGCCGTTCCAAGGCATCGACGATTTCCTGTGCCACGCGCCCTGCATCCAACTGCATGGGGAAATGGCTGCCTTCAATCAGCGGAGTCTTGACAAAACCGGGACGGATGTCGCAGATGTGAATATTGTGTATGCCCTTGATGCTTTTCAGCTGGCAGAGGCTTTCCAGATAATGGCTGGTGAACCGTTTGGAAGCGGAGTAGGCTGGAGCGGCTCCGAGCCCCTTTGTCCGTGCAATGGAACTGATGACGGCTATCTGTCCGTTGATGTCAGGATGACTTTCATAATATCTGAAAGCCTCACCCACAAGCCGTGCCATGCCGAGACAGTTTGTCTCAATGGTCTTCAGTTCTTTTTCGGCATCGAGTGATGTGTTCTGAAATCCGATACCCGAACTGTGGAAGTACAGGTCCATCCCACCCAGCTTGTGGATAAGCCGGTGCAGACTCTCGCACGACTGGGGCTGGGTTACGTCAATCACCTCGCAGGCAACGATTCCTTCCGTCTCCTCCGTCATTTTCTTCAGGATGTCCTCTCTCCGTCCTGCCACGCCCACGGTCCAGCCTCTGTGGGCGAGTAGCCTTGCCACCTCGTAGCCAATGCCCGATGTGGCGCCCATGACGATGGCCGATTTCTTGTTCGTATGATTCATACCTTTTATCTACTCTTATCTACTGTCGTTTTTTAAAGTTCTGAGATAGCTTTTCTGTTCCTGGGTGATACGATAACTCTCACAAGCCTTCTGTATGGTTTTGTTATGAGTCCAGGGAGCAAGGCACTGTTTCTTGATGACGGGCAGTGTCGCATCCCATTGTTTGGCTAATGCAGTTGCGAAAAACCATGCCACCATCATCTTCACATAATACTCTTCGCTCCGTACGGAAAGAGTAATGTTCAGGTATTCAGGCCTGAAATCCTTGTCGAGGAAATGGGTCATCAGCATCTCCAGACCAAAGCGACAGGTATAGGTATGTGACGACGCACTCCATGCCTGAATATGGGGCATCAATTCGCCTTTGTGTTTGGCGAATACTTTGGGCGACATGATGTCGCAGACAGCCCAATTGTCGATGTAAGGCAGAAAAGCGTCAGTCAGTCGGATGCACTTGTCGTAGTCTTTTTCCAGTGAGATGATCAGTCCGTGCAGCATGTTCATGTCGTAGTAAGCGTGTGGTAACTGCTGCATGAACAGTTCATGCTCAGGTTCTTGGATATACTGTTTGGCAAAGGCACGGAGCACGGGTATACGGATGCCGATAATGCTTTCCGGTGGAATGCCAGGTGTAAGGCGGGCTTGAAAAGCCGCATAACCCTTGTCCTGCATTTGAAAGAGTCTTTTCTCCAGTTCTGTCATCATATTGTTTTTCCCTTTACTCTGCAAAAATACAAATTATCCGGTAAACGCACTCATTCTTTCTTCCCTTTTTTCTTTGCCCTTTCATTTTTTAGTTGTAATTTTGCATAAGCATAATCAAAGCTCAAAGCTGCACTCGGCATCAGATGGTATCTGTGCCTTGCAAGCTGCCAATCATGATAAACATTAAAACAATAAGTACAGAAGAAAAAAACAGAAATATAATATATTGACATATAGCAACATCAGACTATCATTGTGGTGTTCCAGAATAAGCGTCG
>CAMAHD010000137.1 GCA_945834405.1 uncultured Prevotella sp.
AAGGAGTTAAGGAGTTAAGCCAAATGTTTTTGCGCTTATATCCAATGCTCAAAACGAATGACTTTTTCGCTACGCTCAAGGGAACTTCTCCCAGCGACCAAGGGGAGCGATAACTCCCCAACTCCCAAATGTTGAGTACATGAGAAAATAAATTGTAAATTATAAATTGTAAATTATAAACATGCCAAACTCTTGACGAGAAAACAAATCATCTCCCCTCTCTCTTGGAGAGGGGTCGGGGGTGAGGCTTTATTTATTATTTGACTTATGGGAAATCCAAAAGCTTTTCTGACTATACACCGCCAAGAGGCGGGTTACAGACCGATACATGACCGCATCCACGATTTCGGCGAGGTGGAGCAGACTCTCAACAGTAAAGATCGTCGTACACAGGCAAGCAGATGTATGGACTGCGGTGTGCCTTTCTGCCACTGGGCTTGCCCTCTTGGCAATAAGCCACCAGAGTGGAACGATGCCCTCTACAAGGGTGACTACGAATTGGCATACCGACTGCTCAACAGCACCAACCCCTTCCCCGAATTTACCGGTCGTATCTGTCCGGCTCTCTGTGAGAAGGCTTGCGTACTGAATCTCATGGAACATGAGCCAACCACCAACAGAGAGGACGAGGCAGCTATCACGGAAATGGCTTTCCAAGAAAACTTCGTCAGAATAGAAACACCGAAGAGAAACGGAAAGAAAGTGGCTGTTATCGGTGCTGGTCCTGCAGGACTGGCTGCTGCCAACGAATTGAATCTCAGAGGATATAGCGTTACCCTCTTCGACAAGAACGAAGCCGCAGGCGGACTCTTGCGCTATGGCATACCAAACTTCAAACTGAACAAAGCCATCATCGACCGCCGTATGGAGGTACTGGAAAAAGAAGGTATAGAGTTCCGATTCGGCGTGACAGTAGAAGAAAACAAACTGCCCGAGGGATTCGATGCATACGTCATCGCTACCGGCACTCCTACGGCACGCGACCTGAAGATACCCGGACGCGAGTTGAAGGGTGTCCACTTCGCCTTGGACATGCTGGCACAGCAGAACAGGATTCTGGCAGGCATCGACTTCAAAAAGGAAGAGCTGGTATCTGCCAAAGGCAAGGATGTGCTGGTTATCGGTGGCGGCGATACAGGTTCAGACTGCATCGGAACTTCACACAGACAAGGTTGCAAGAGCGTGACACAGATTGAAATCATGCCCAAGCCAGTTGAGGGTCCTGAAGACCCGCAGAACCCTTGGCCCAACTGGCCTCGCACACTGAAAACCACTTCCAGTCATGAAGAAGGTTGCACCCGTCGCTGGAACATCAACTCTCTGGAGTTTATCGGCAAAGACGGCAAGCTGACTGGCGTGAAGGTGCAGGAGATTGACTGGAAACCCAATCCTGAGGGAGGACGCCCTATCATGGTGGAAAAGGGAAAACCGGAAATCATCAAGTGCGAGCTGGTACTGTTGGCAATGGGTTTCCTGAAACCCGAACATGCCAAATTTGCCGATAATGTTTTTGTCACGGGTGATGCTGCCTCCGGAGCCTCGTTAGTAGTGAGAGCTTTGGCTGCCGGTATTCGTACAGCCAAGGATGTAGACAAATACCTGCAAGCCAAGTAAAAATCAAAGAAACATAACAGGATAAAAGGGTGTGTCAACTGACTGACACACCCTTTTTGCTGAGATATGTGAACCCACCTTAAATGTTAAAATCATGTTAAACTGACAGCATACTCTTGACTCGTCCCTTAGGTCATGCATTACCTTTGCACATGAATTCTGAAATAATCGCGCGAAAACATGAGAAAAGTAACAAAATTAAAAATCGGAGAGTTTTCCAAGTTGATGCAAGTGACCGTCAAAACGCTGCGACACTACGAACAACTGGGACTGCTGATGCCTTCGGAAGTGGATGAGTGGACGGGCTACAGGTATTACACCTTCGACCAGATGCAACGCCTGAACTCCATACGCGACCTGAAGGAACTGGGGTTCTCGCTGGAGGAAATAAGCAGCCTATACATCGACAACTACCATAGTCCATCTGTCAGTCAGCTGAAACAGAAGATGCAAGAGTGTGAACAGCAGATAAAAACACTGCTCAAACGCAGACAACAACTCATCGACATGGTGAACGCTCAAAAAAACATCAAGACAATGGAAAAATTTTCTATCCAGACCCTTCCGTCCATCATCGTGGCATCACATCGTTCAGTCATCAAAAGTTACAGCAGCCTCGGTGAGCTCTGTGTCCATGTCATCGGACCTGAAATGCAGCGTCTGGGCTGCAAATGCCCTCCTTCCGGCTATTGCTTCACCATCGAACATGACAAGGAATACCGACCTACTGACATCGACATTGAATACTGTGAACAGGTGGAAGAAATGGGTAAAGACTCTGCCCTCATCCGTTTCCGCCGACTGGAAGAAGTGCCCACAGCCTTGTGTATGAAACATATCGGTGATTATGACCACTTTTACGAGTCATATACAGAGGCGTTCAAATATATTGAGGAAAAGGGTTACCGTATCTGCGGTTCACCTCGAACCGTCTATGTAGATGGAATCTGGAATCAGGAAGACCCATCTAAGTGGCTTTCCATCATCCAGATTCCAATAGAAAAGGATTAGCATCCCCCTGTAAGTATTCGTATAAAGAGCTTACTTGGGCTTGACCATCTCAACAGGCTGTTTTTTGACTGCATCCAACGGTGCCCACTGATACTTCACCTTTTGGAAGTTGATGTTCTGCAAATCGAAACAGCGGATAGTACTGTTGTGCATGGTACGGTAATAGATACGACGGTTGGCGATGTCTGTCGCCACCGTCCATTGTGTAGCACTGGGAATATCGGGCACGGGCTCACCTGAAGCAAACTGGATGCCTGTAGGTATATCAAAGTTGTTCAGGATGTGGAAAGCCTGCTCCACCGCCTTCTGAGTGGTAGTCTGCTGGGGGGCGGTAGCCTGGAAGAAAGCGGCACGCACAAAGCGTGAAGGTGGAGTCATGTCTCCCGGTATACCATGCAATCCACTACCACCGCCAAAAGCCTGCAGGGTGAGCTGACCTATCTGTCTGTCCTTCATGGTGCCTGAAACCAGGTTGACATAGTTGTTCAGGTTGGTCAGATGCCAGTCAAAGCCAGGAGAGTTGGTCAGTACGCCCAGAGTATTCTCATAGAAACGCAACTGCCTGTCTACAATCTCCAACACCACCTGACGTCCACTGGGCTCCGTGATACGCCAATGTACCGTAGAGCCCCGAGGGTCGATGGTAACAATATGAATCCTCTTGATGGCAATTTTCACGGCATCAATGCTTTTGAAATTACCCAAGATCCAGGAAACCAGCTGCAGGTCACTCACTGTCGATTCCTTTTTGGTTTCATCATAATCTTCGTATTTCCCATAAGCAGGAAAATAGAACAAGCCGGCAGCGAGCCCTGCCTCATTCAGTCCTTCCACGACAAACTCAGGCTGCTGAACAGCTAATCCCACATACCCATATTGGGCAGTGAAGCGCATTCCCTCTTTCTTTCCATTAGGAACGAAAGAGCGCTGCTCATAACCACGCGGAACAATGGAATACTTACTCTCCAAATCATTGCCGGCCCATTCTATCGTACGTGCAGTAACGGGAGAGCCATTCGTTGTCTTGAGGGTGATACCTGTACATGCCATCACCTCTTGTGGCAACATCCATGCAGCCACCATCAAGAACCAGGTTAACATCTTTTTCATACTCACCTCCTTTTTTAAATCTATTGAAGTAACACGCTGTAAAGATACATCAAATATCATTACCTGATTCCATCCCCTTCATTCTTTTACAGTCTTTTATCTTTCCTTCAAACTCCTTTACTCGACTCTCGCAAATCATGCACTGCCATGTAGACCTTTCATGGAGGAACATCTTGAATCATGCAGGTTAAAAAAAGATAAAGGCATGGGGTTCTCAATTATTTTCTCTACTTTTGCCTCTTAAACCTCGATAATGACCATCTTCATCGCATATCTTTTAACTAAAAAATAATTATTATGAGAAACCTGTTTATTTCATTTTGCTTGTTGTTGTCAGCGATGACGGCAGTGGCTCAGGAAGAGATGAGCCTGTTCCGCACGTGGGCACTGACACCCCCTATGGGTTGGAACTCCTGGGACTGTTACTATTCGTCGGTAACCGAAAAGGAAGTGATGCAGAATGCCAAGTACCTTGTCGACAATGGGTTGGCAGAACGTGGCTGGCAGTATGTAGTCATAGACATCCGCTGGTATTGCGACCATCCTTCGCTCGGTGGCGGACAATACAACGAGACGGGCAACCAAGGATATGTTATTGACGAATATGGTCGCTACCTGCCCTCACCCCGCCGTTTCCCTTCAGCCATGCGCGATGGAGTGAACTGCGGCTTCAAGGCCATCGGCGACAGCCTTCATGCCATGGGACTCAAGTTCGGCATACATATCATGCGTGGACTGCCCAAGAAGGTTGTCGGCTCAAGCTACAAGCTGAAAGGTTCGGAGCAGACGGCATGGAGCGACGTCTACACAAGTACCGTTCCTGCCTGCACATGGCTCAAGGATAACCTCACCGTCCGCGACAATGAATACGGACAGCTGTATTACAACAGCATCATGGACCTCTACGCCTCGTGGGGAGTAGACTTCATCAAGGTTGACGACCTGTCACGTCCGTTCCATGCCGACGAGCTGCGCATGATAAGACGTGCCATCGACCAAACAGGGCGTCCGATAGTGCTGTCGCTGAGTCCCGGCAAGACCATGTACCAGTATGCCGAAGACTGTCTTGAAAATGCCAACATGTGGCGCATGATGGACGACCTGTGGGACAACTGGAGCCATGTGGATGCCGTCTTCAACGAGGCGAAAGCATGGTCACAATACTATCGTCCGGGCAACTATGCCGACTGTGACATGCTGCCGCTGGGACAGATAGCCATGACCATCGGCGACCCCGGATATACCTCGGCGCAGAGCGGCCGTTGGACCAATCTGACCCAGGACGAGCAATACTCGATGATGACTCTCTGGGGTATCTGCCACTCGCCGCTCTTCTTCGGCGGTGAGATGACCAAGAACGATGCCTTTACGCTGTCACTCCTTACCAACGACGAATACCTCTACATGCACGCTTATGGAGAAAATGCCCATGAGGTGATGTGCGACGAAGACTGCGGACAGGTGGCATGGACATCAGAAGACCCCGCCTCGGGCAACAGGTATCTGGCGCTCTTCCAACGCGACAACAAAAGATGGGTAGTAGGCTCTAAGGCTCTGTATAAGTCGGAAACGGTAGCCTATACCACCGATGGCCATGCCGTTGACGTTGACATCAAGTGGCCAGAGGGCAGCAAGACGCTTGTCCTGGTGGTCGACGATGCAGGCGACAACTTCAACTACGACCATGCCGACTGGATCAACCCCACCCTGGTGCTTAGAGACGGAACGGAGGTAGAACTTACAGGCACCTACCGCAGCCGCGTATATACCGACTCCTATTTCAATCGCGTATACGAGAACAAGAACGTGGAGACGGGCGGCAAGATGAAGGTGCTGGGCACAGCCTACGACCGTGGCTTCTCTACCGATGCCAATGCTGCCATCTTCTTCACCATCCCTGCCGATATGGACGTGGTAAGATTCAAGGCTATGGCAGCTGCCGACGACTCGGGCATCAACCAGACGGGTTCCACGACAAGTCTGCGTTTCATGGTCTTCGACTGCAACCCACTTACTGCCGAACAGGATGACTATGCCGCACGAACAGGTGTCATCTCAAGGACTGGAACCAAGAGTGCAAACGTAGATGCCGACATTACAGGTGCCGACAAGCTGCGCATCGTGGTGAGCAACTGTGGTGACGGTTTCGCCTACGACAGAGCCGACATCGTTAACCCCGTGCTCGTGGATGCAGAAGGCAACGAAACCAAACTGACTACACTCAAGGCTACATCCTATACCTCCGACTGGGGTACGCTGCACATCAATGCCAATGTCGAGGGTGGTCCGCTGAAGGTTGAGGGCAAGACCTATGACAACGGTCTGGGTGCCAACGCACAGTGTACGATAATCTACGACTTGCCAAAGGGTCACAATTTTGTAAGATTCAAGGCTCTTTGCGGCTACGACTCCAGCTGCGACACCGATAACTCCTCGTCTTCAGGCACGACAATGGAATTCATCATCTATGCCGACAGAAACAACGAGGACTTTACGTTCAATCTGACGCAGTTGGGATATGATGCCAACGAGCCTGTTCCTGTATATGATATATGGAGCGGCGAGACACTTGGCACCTTCACAGGTTCCATCACCACTACTGTCCGCAGTCATGGTGCCCGCCTGCTCAGACTCGGCAATGATATCCCAAGCGGCATCGAGCATCTTCAGAATCCTACCCAAACGACAGGAAAGACATCGGCTGCCAGCGAATGGTTTACCCTGCAAGGATTAAGAACCGGCACTCCGACAAAGGGCAGTATATATATCAAAAATGGCAAGAAAGTTGTTTATTAAGGTGAAAGAAGACTAAGTGATCATCTTCCCTCATAAAATGGTGCATCAAGACTGATGCACCATTTTTTTCTTCAATCATATCTCGTCAAGCCATCAGACTCTATTTATCGTTCAGCCTTGGCTGAACGGTTCATGAAGTGTGCATGATAGAGCTATCAAGTCGCTATCTCTGACCGTTCAGCCTTGGCTGAACGGAAAAGAAGATACCCAAGTATAATGCCCTTGGTATATTCTTTAGATAAGATAGGCGGCATCTCAACAATAAAATACAAAATCTGACGATTTTTTATTTTGTATTGTCTTCGATTTA
>CAMAHD010000138.1 GCA_945834405.1 uncultured Prevotella sp.
CATCAAGAGCAGCGGCATCAGCACCATCAAGGGCAGCATCAAGAACAACAATGCCAGCAATGGTGTTAAAGGAGGAGGCAGGAGATAAAAAAGACCTTACGGTAATTCCAACACTCTTAACTCTGCATTGCCCATACGCGGAATCTCGTGTATGGGCTTTTGATGGTATACAGCCTGTAGCGCCTTATTAAAGATTCCATGTCCCACAGCCACGACCCTCTGGCGAGGATAATGTGTGCGGACATATTCGAGAAAGGAAGCTGCCCGCTGCATCATGTCCGCCATCGACTCCACATTGTCCGGCCAAGGCTCATCCTTCAGATCGGGGATAAACCTACCTGTAAAATCTCCCCAATCGCGTTCCCTCAACAAGGGGGTTGTCTCTACGGGAAGATGATGGGGAGCTGCCAGTATGGCTGCCGTATCGACAGCCCTGCGCAGGTCACTGGAAAGAAAGGCATCAATAGGTTCGTCTGCCAGTTGCCTTGCCAATGTTTCCGCCTGTTCCACACCATGCAGAGTCAGTCTGCCCTGAGACTGTCCCTGCATGATTTGGCGTACATTATCTTCGGTTTCCCCATGACGCACTAAAAAAAGGGTGGTTCCCCCACCCTGTTGAACGGCTTTCATCATTTTACTATTCCCTCGATATAGGATTTTAGAATATGTATGCCCGTCTTGTTATCCCCACCCTGGGGAATAATCAGGTCAGCGTATTTCTTGGTTGGTTCGATAAACTGCTCATGCATAGGTTTGAGAACCTTCAGATAACGGTCGATGACCATCTCGACGGTACGTCCACGCTCCACGACATCACGCTGAATATTGCGTATGAGGCGTTCGTCAGAATCGGTATCCACAAAAATCTTCAAGTCCATCATATCACGTAACTTCTTGTTGAGCAAGGTCATGATTCCTTCAATGATGATGACAGGCTTGGGATCTACGTGTACCGTTTCGGGCAGACGATTGCACTTGAGATACGAATAGGTGGGCTGTTCCACTGCCTGTCCTGCCTTCAACAAACGCACTTGTTCCGTCAGCAGTTTCCAGTCGAAGGCATCAGGATGGTCAAAGTTGATGGCATGCCGTTCTTCCTCCGTCATGTGCGATGTATCGTTATAATAAGAGTCAAGGGGAACAACGGCAACATAATGAGGAGGCAGTGCCTCTGCAATCTTCTTGACGACGGTGGTTTTGCCAGAACCTGTACCGCCTGCTATTCCTATAATGGTCATAACCGATGATATTAGTCTATAAAACTGGCGTTAAAGCTGCTTCACAAGGTATACAATCGTTGGCAGGTGGTCGCTGTAGCCATCAAGCCATACGCCGCCGGCGTGGGTACGTTTGGGACTTCCCTTGTATTTGCCCTCTTGCTGGAAAAGATAGTCGCGGCGGAAGACCTGTTTCTTCAGATATTTCAGCGAGGAATAATCCTTTTTTCCATTCTTGCAGAGCAGATTAGGGGTAAGGAGTATCTGGTCAAACAGATTCCATGCGTTATTGTACATCAGTGTGCCATGGCACTCCTTGTACAACACATTCCACCAGGGGTTGTACATGTCGTCCTTACCCACCTCGCTGATTTCAGCCTTTCCTCTCAGCTCAACAGCCATAGAAGGATCTTTGGGGTCGTCGTTCATATCGCCCATCACCAGCACTTGGGTCTTGGGACTTGCCTTGAGAATAGAGTCCTTGATGGCACAAATCTGTCGGGCACCCTGCTCGCGATAGAAAGAAGTAGCAGCACGACTGGGCAGGTGGTTGACGATGATGGTCAGGGTCTCTCCTGCCAGCTCACCACTGACCGTCAGGAATCCGCGGGTAAAGAACGCCGAATCCTGTTCCAACGACTGGACATAAGGATGGAGCACCACATCTTTCACCGTAAAAAAACGGGGATTATACAGCAAGGCACAATCGACACCTCTTTTATCAGGTCCCTCGATGTGACAATAGCGTATACCGCGAGCTGCAAGTGCAGGCTGGGCAACCAAGTCATCCAAAGCACGAGCATTCTCAACCTCACTCACGCCAATGGCAACACATCCGTAAGGTACCATGTCTGTTCCCATTTCAGAGAGCACTTTCGCCATGTTATTAAGTTTATGGGAATACTTCAACCCATTCCATTTATAACTTCCGGTAGGCAGGAACTCATAATCCTTCTTTCCGGCATCATGACAAGTGTCAAAAAGGTTTTCAAGATTATAGAAACCTACTGGATAAACCATAAATTTCTTCTCCTGCGCCTGTACGGTGACAAGAGCTACCAGCCAGAAGGCAAAAAACAAAAAAGTACGTTTCATGTGCATGATATTTGATTCGTGCTGCAAATATCGGAAAAAAAAATGGAGAAATAACATATTTCAATAGAATTCTTAAAATTTTAGCCACTTTTTCTTCTTACTTTAGAATTATTTTCGTTACTTTGCAGAGATTTATTTTATCTACCTTAATAATATCATCATGCAAAAGAAGCTATCATTAGCATTGATTGCCCTATGTTGTTCCGTTGCTGCGAAAGCACAGAACACTGAGACGAAAGGGCCAAACGATGTTCTGCAATCGGAACAGGCCTTCACCTTTACCGAAGCGCAGCTGGGTGAAGACGATGACATGTCGCAGAACGTGACGATCATCAACTCCGGTGGCAATAACATCTATGCCAACGAAGTAGGCTACCTGTTCTCACCCGTGCGCTTCAGATATCGAGCCTTCAACCAAAAGTTCAATGACGTGTATGTCAATGGTGCACTGATGAACGACATGGAATCGGGACAGTTCAGATACTCCAGTGTTGGCGGTATCAACAACATCACTCGAAATGTAGACTTCACCCTACCCTTTGAGAATGCCGGCTTTGGCATATCAGCCATGGGTGGCAGCAACAACTACGACTTTCGCGCCTCGCATATTGCCAGCGGACAGCGACTGACGCTGAGTGGTGCCAACAGAAACTATACGGTAAGAGCCATGTACTCCTTCGGTACAGGTGTCAGTGAAAGCGGCTGGTCGTTTGCTGGCAGTGTAGGCTATCGCTGGGCAGACAGAGGCTATGTAGAAGGTACTTTCTACAACTCCCTCTCCTATTTCTTCGGTGCAGAGAAGAAAATCAACGACCAGCACAGCCTCGCCTTTGCCACCTGGGGAAATCCCACGGAAAGGGCATCACAAGGTGCCTCTACCGATGAGGTTTACTGGTTGGCCAATGACAACTACTACAACCCTTACTGGGGATGGCAGAATGGAAAAAAACGCAACTCACGTATCGTCACTGATTTTGCCCCATCAGCCTTGATGACCTGGGATTTCAAGATCAAGGACGACATGAAGCTCACTACCACACTATTTGGCAAATACAGTACGTACAAGAGCACTAAACTGAACTACAACAACACCGACAATCCGCAACCTGACTATTGGAAAAACCTACCTTCATCCAACTACGATGTATGGAACGGTGTCGGTACGGAGCAGGATATACTAAACTGGGAGACATCCTATAACTGGTGGACCGCCTCCAAAGCCAACAGACAGATCCAATGGGACGAGTTGTACTTTGCCAACAGACAAGGCAACGAGCAAGGTGCCGATGCCATGTACTATATCCAGGCTAAGCACAACGACAACCTGAATCTGACGCTCTCTTCCAGCCTGAGCACCCAACTGACCCAGAACAGCACCTGGAATCTGGGCGTTTCACTCGCCACCAATACTGGAAAACATTACCAGACGATGGAAGACCTGCTGGGCGCCAATATCTTCCATAACATCAACACCTACGCTGTGGGCACTTATTCACCCGACTCTAAAGAGGTGCAGTACGACCTGAACAACCCGAATGCAGAGGTTAAGGAAGGTGACCGGTTTGGTTATGATTATAACATTCTGGTCAACAAAGCCACGGCATGGACTGCCTATACCGTCAACGCCAGCGGTCTGCGCTTCACTGCAGGTGCCAAGGTAGCAGGCACATCCATCCAGCGCGACGGAAAGATGAGGAATGGTTTTGCCGAGAACAACTCTTACGGCAAAAGCGGCACGGCACGCTTCCTGGACGGAGGCGGTAAGGTGTCACTAACCTATTCTCCCGGACGCGGACACTCCCTCTTGTTGGGTGCCGGCTACGAATGGAGGGCTCCGCAGGCTACCACGGTCTTCGTATCTCCCGAAATCAACAATGACTTTGTACGTGACCTGAAGAATGAAAAAGTATTCAGTTCGGAAGTAGCCTATCGCTACATGGGAGCTGTGCTCTCTGCCAGTCTGAGCGGTTACTACAGTCGCATGGAAGATGTCACCGAGTGGCAGAACTTCTATTTTGACGACATCAACTCCTTCACTTATGTCTCCATGACCGGCATCAAGAAAGAATACTATGGTGTAGAACTGGGTCTGAAGCTGAAGCTCACTTCCTTCCTCGACCTGAAGGCTATCGGTACCATCAGCGAAGCAAAGAACATCAACAATGCCAACGTATGGTATATGTCTTCTGTACCCGAGGACATCAACAACCCCTACAACGATGCCAACAACCATGAGGCTGAGAAGGTGGCCAACAAGAACATGCGCGAAAGCGGAACGCCGCTCACGGCACTGAGCCTCGGACTGAGCTACCACCAGCAGGGATGGTATATCGATCTGAACGGCAACTACTACGACCGTATCTACCTGTCTTACTCTCCCAACTACCGTTACGAGTCGACACTGAGAACACGCCAGTCAATCGAAGGCAACGTATATGACAATGAAGGCAAGCTGATGGAGTCGGCTATCGCACAGGCCAAGGGTAAAGGAGGATTCATGCTCGACCTCTCCATTGGCAAAAACATCTATCTGAAGAAGGGTTCGCTGTCTATCAACCTGTCTGTCACCAACCTGCTCAACAATCAGGACATCTGCACCGGCGGCTACGAACAGAGCCGAAGCAACTACAATGTGAACGACAAGGTGCGCACCTACAAGTTCGACAGAAACCCCAAGAAATACTACGCATACGGCACCAACGGTATGCTCAATATCGCCTATAAATTCTAAAACATGACGACAATGAAAACCCTGAGATATCTGATGGCGGCCATGACGGCACTCTGCCTCTGCACCGCTTGTATGGATGGTGGCTATGACGACCCAGATCCCAATATCGCTGCCGTAGGCAACAATCTTATTACTGACGAGAATGTCATCACCATCAAAGAACTGAAACAACTCTATCCCACTGCCGTTACCGGTTCCTATCAGAAGATAACTCAAGACATCAAACTGAAGGGATATATCACAGGTAATGACATCGAGGGGAATCTCTATCGCGAAGTAGCTTTCCAGGACAGTACAGCTGCCATCTCGCTCAACATCAACCGCAGCGGCCTTTTTGCCCGTTTTGCAGTAGGAGCAGAGGTGATTATCGACCTGAAGGGGCTCTACATCGGCAACTACGGCAGCCAGCTTCAGCTTGCCGCCTATCCCAGTGCCACAGAGTACACCTATGCCAGTGTCAACATCTGGGAGAAACACTACAAGATTACAGGAAAGAAAGGAAGTCTTGAACCAGAGATATTCGGCGACGGCCAAAGCGGCACACTCAACCTCACCTGGGATAAAGACGAAGATGCTGGCAAACTGGGTAAATTACTGAATGTTTCCTTCCGGAATATCGGCAACAAAACGACCTTCTCCGATCCTAACGGCACCTCTTCCGTATCTCTCTACTTCAATGAGCATAAGGGTAGCACACTCATGGTCTACACCTCTATGTACTGTGACTTTGCCGGTACCATTGTCCCACAAGGCAAATGCAACATCACAGGAATCTTCAAACGCTATAACGACAAGTGCGAAATTATCATCCGCAGCATCAGCGACGTAGAAGACCTTTCTCTATCTACTGACAGCATTCAATAAAAAATAATCATCATAAATAATAACGAGCATCATGAAAAAAATCATTTATTCTTTAACAGTCCTCTTCCTGGCTGCGTTTACATTGGCAGCCTGCGAGGATGTGCCCGCTCCCTATCAGATACCTTCATCCGAAAATGAAGGCGGTACAGGAAACGGTACAGTAGACAATCCGTTCAACTGTGCTGCGGCTCTTGACTATATCAACTCTTTGGAAGCCGACGTGGAATCTGATACCGCCATATATATAAAAGGTAAGGTAGTGTCCATTGATGAAAACTATGACGGAGGCCATGGCAATGCCACCTTCTACATCTCTGACGATGGAACAACCGAAAATAAATTCTATGTTTATCGTTCTTACTATCTGAACAATCAGAAATATACTTCCGGCACACTGCTTGCCATCGGCGACGAAGTGGTTATCTACGGTAAGGTTGTCAACTACAAAGGCAACACTCCCGAAACGGTACAGAACAACAACTACCTCTATTCTCTGAACGGAAACAAAGGTGATGGCGGTTCTACCGAAGAAGGTGTTGCTACGGGTGACGGCACACTGGAGAATCCGTTCAATAGTGTCGCTGCCAACCAATATGCCAGCAAGCTCGAAGCTGATGCCACCTCTGACGTGGTTTACATCAAGGGCAAGGTCGTTTCTGTCGAGGATCAGTATGGTACAAAATATGGCAATGCCACTTTCTATATCTCTGATGACGGAACTGCTGCCAACCAATTCTATGTATTCCGTGCGCTCTACTTGAACAACGAGAAATATAC
>CAMAHD010000139.1 GCA_945834405.1 uncultured Prevotella sp.
CCAAATGCTATTGCGCTTATATCCAATGCTCAATACTAATGGCTTAACTCCTTAACTCCTTATTATAACTTCTCATTATAACTTCTCATTTTAACTCTTTAACTCCTCGTCATTTGAGTGCTTTGATTATTTCTCGTTGTATAAGACCTGTATGAGTGTCTGTCCTACAGCCTGAAGGGTATTCTTGTCAATATGTTCCATATCGTCATGAACCGTGTGCCAGGTAGGACCAAACGAACTCTGACTGCAATCAGGATGATAAGGAATGATGTCAATTGTCGGGATGTTGGCTATTTGGTTTACGGGAACATGGTCGTCTGTAATCATGCCTCCTTCATCAGAGATAAAGTATGAACCATAGCCCAGAGCCTGTGCTGCCGACCAAACCATATTGACAACAGATTGGGCATAGCGCAGTGAGACCCCTTCCTGATAGAATTGCGCACCTTGTCCCCCTACCATGTCGAGCAGAATGCCATAACGTGCCGTGTAGCCAGGAGTATGCGGATGGTTTGCCCAGTAGCGGGCACCCAAAGCCCATGAATCGGAGTCGTCACCACTTTTGCTCCATTGCGGTGTGCCCCAGTCTTCGGCATCAAAGCAAACAAAGTCAACTCCCACCGCCACGCTGTCCGCCTGTTGCAGAAGTCTGGCTATCTCCAGCAGGACAGCAATGCCACTGGCTCCGTCATTGGCTGCCAAGACCGGTTTTTTCCAGTTGCTGCTGTCAGCATCATTATCAGCCCAAGGTCGGCTGTCCCAGTGGGCACAGAGAAGTACACGTTCCTCTCTCTCCGGATGGTATGCAGCAATGATATTCGTACTTTTCAGGATGGTGCCATCGTAACCTTTCAAGTCAGCCTGTTGTTTGGTAACCGTCATCCCAAAGCGTTGAAACTGTTGTGCTATCCATTCGCCACATTGTTGGTGTGCGTCACTGTTCATGACACGCGGACCGAAGGCACACTGAGCGGCACAGAAAGCGTAAGCACTGTCTGCCTGAAACGAGGGACCTATCTGGACGGTCTGTGAGTCAGCGGCAGCAGATTCGCTTTTCTTGACATTGCCGCAAGCCATCAGTATTCCCGTAATGAAGGGAAGTAAATAGAGTAATTTTTTCATAAAAAGGAACAAATTGTTGAAATCAGCTATTGCCACTTGCCTGTACTTGAGTCATGACCCGAAGGAAGTTGCCTCCCCAGATTTTCTGAATGTCTTTCTTGTTGTATCTTCTGGCAAGGAGAAGACGTGTGAAGTTGAGCAGTTCTGAAGCATCTGCCAGTCCTCTCACTCCTCCGTCTCCGTCGAAGTCTGTACCCAGACCCACGTGGTCAATACCCATGATGTCAATGGCATGTTCCAAGTGGGCGATGGCATCCAATATAGTAGCCTCTCCGGATGCACGCAGGAATCCCGGGTATAAAGTAGTCTGTGCTACTCCCCCCTTGGCAGCCAGGGCTCGCATCTGCTCATCCGTCAGGTTGCGAGGATGGTCGCATAAGGCTCTTGAACTGCTGTGGCTGCATACGATAGGCAGGCTACTGATGTCCAAAGCATCGAAGAAACTCTTTTCATGGGCATGACTCAGGTCAACCATGATACCCAGTCGGTTCATCTCTTGTATCACTTGAGCTCCGAAGTGGCTTACCCCATGATGTGTGTTGCAGCCTTTGGCACTGTCGCAGATGTCGTTGTCTCCATTGTGACAAAGCGTCATATAGACAACGCCACGCTGCTTGAACTGTTTGAGGTTAGAGACGTTTCCGTCTAATGCCAGTCCGTTTTCGATGCCGAGCATGATGGATTTTCGTCCGTGTCGCTTGTCTTCGAACAGGTCGGCAGGCGTACGGGCAATGCTCAGATAGTGGCTGTTCTGTTGCACCATTGCCTCAATCTTGTCAAAGATGAGATGGGCGTAATCAGTAGGTCCGGAAACGTTGAAATTTACTTTTGACGAGAATGTTTCTCCCTGTTTGGGCTGTGGAAGGTATGCCACCATGATGGTTGCATCCAGTCTTCCCTCCGTCATCTTATGCAGATCGACGAGAGCTTTTGCATCCCTCTTTCCGATGTCTGCCCCTTGATGAAAGAGCATGGGTGTATCGCAGTGTGTATCGAGTGTCAGGATGTTGTCATGCAGCAGTTGAGTTTCCCGATAGTGTGCGGCCTGTTTGACAAGCCATTGAAACAGAGGCAGTCCGTTGTCTAAACATTCCGGATGCCATTGAACCCCCATGACCGATTTGAACTCTCTGCTTTCTATCGCTTCGACGATGCCGTCAGGAGCCGTAGCAGTCACGCGGAATCTCTTTCCCGGTTCAGCCACAGCCTGATGGTGGAAGGAGTTGACCGCCAGCCTTTCCGTATTATATAAATGGTATAGGATAGTGTCTTTTGCTATGCTTACCGTGTGAGTAGGCTCATTGCGGTCGGCATCTTGACTGTGTTTGATGGGAGAGGCACAGTTGTCAGGGTGTGAAGCCAGACTCAGGTCTTGTGCCACCTTTCCGTCTAAAGCCATGGCAAGCGTCTGTATGCCTCTGCAGATTCCTAAGATAGGAATTTGTCGGTTGTATGCCAGTCGGGTGAGCAGCAGTTCTGGCAGGTCTCGTTCGCGGTTGATGCCATGCAGGAGTGGTGAAGGTTCTTCGTTGGCGTAGAGAGGATTGAAGTCTGCGCCTCCCGAGAGCAAGAGTCCGTCAATACGTTCCAGGGTATTGATGATGACATGCCTTTCGGCAGCGGGTGGGATAAGCACAGGCACACCTCCAGCCTGTATAATCTTTTTGTAGTAGCATTCTCCCAGTTTACAGGTACCGTCGCCATAATTGGCTGAAATGCCGATGACCGGTTTCTTGTCGGCTTCAGGAAAAGCCGTGTAGACCTCCTTGTCTATCCATGCCTGCCAATTGAATGTATGCATGTTGAATGTTCTCTTGTCTGTTAGTCAACTTTGACGGGAATCTCCCTTTTGATGCTCTGTTCGAGTGATATCAGTGTTTCCGTAGCCACGACTCCTGGGATATCCTGCAACTGTCCGTTGAGCAGGTTCATCAGTTGTTCGTTGTCTCGTGCATACAGTTTGACGAGCATGGTGTAGGGTCCTGTAGTGAAGTGGCATTCCACGATTTCAGGGATGTGCTGCAGTCTTTCCACCACATCTTTGTACATGCTGCCCCTTTCCAGAGTGATTCCCACATAGGTACAGGTGGAATATCCCAGGCTCTTGGGGTTCACGTCGAATCCGCTACCCATGATGACGTTTCCGTCGATGAGGTGTTGTACACGCTGGTGTATGGCAGCACGTGAGACGCCACATTCAGCTGCTACATCCTTGAAGGGGATACGTGCATTCATGGACAGAATGCTGAGTATCTTTTTGTCGAGATTATCAATCTTCTCCATATTTTTTGTTAATTGGTTTCCTTTGGTCGTTTATGCTTCTGAATGTCACAATTGTAGCTTGTAATAATCAAAAAGCAAGCAAAAGTAAGTAATTTAATTGACATAAGCAACGAAAAGCCCAATTATTTTACACAAATTGCAAATAATTGGGCTTTTCTCTGTTTTTCTCTTGTTCTTATTGCGCCTCGAAACTCTCTCCTGGTAATGGCCAGTTGGGAGTGGGGTGGTGCATCTTTTTCATAGCCTCGTCAAACTCTCTGACCATTTCCGGGTATTGGTTTGCCAGGTTATGTTTTTCTTCCGGGTCGTCCTTGAGATTGTACAGTTCAAGGGGCTGTTTAGGTTTGATAGTCACACACTTCCAGTCGCCCTTTCTGGCAGCCCGCTGTTTGCCAGGGAACTCCCAATAGAGCAGACGGTTGTCAGTGTCCACCTTCTTGCCGTAAAACAGGGGCAGGATATTGATGCCGTTGAGATTCTCGGGCAAGAACTGTTCCCCCTGTGCGAGAGCCGCAAAGGTTGGCATCATGTCAGGGAAGTAAACGATGTTCTTCAGTTTCTGTACCGGTACTTTCTTGGGTTGGTTCACGATGAGTGGCACTCTGATGCCTCCCTCGTACAGTTGTCCTTTTCGTCCGTGGAATCCTGCGTTGCAGTTCAGTTCTGCGATAGGAGCCTGAACGGCAGCTCCATTGTCAGAAGCGAAGATGACGAGCGTGTTCTCTCTCAGTCCCAGTCTGTCCAGTTCCTTCATGAGTCGTCCGATGGCAGCATCCATGTGTGTGATGAGCGAGGCATATCGTTTGGTGTTCATCGTCCAGTCGTCCTTTTCGTCATACCATGATGTGTTGTCAATGATATAAGGCTCGTGAGGAGCATCATAAGCCAGATAGAGGAAGAAGGGATTGTTCTGGTTACGCTGTACGAAGGCGATGGCATCATCGGTAGAGATGTCCGTATTATGTTTCACGTGCTTGTCGTGTGCATTCTCCTCGATATGTACGAGCGAGTCACCGTAGAATCGGTAGTAAGGATAGTAGTAAGGCGAATTAGAGTGGACCGTGCTGATAGTCCATCCGTAGAACTCATGGAAGCCCCTGTGGTTGGGTGCCGCCATCGGGTCGTATCCGTCCAGGTGCCATTTGTTGACGAGACAGGTTCTGTAGCCGGCGGCAGAGAGCACGGTGGCAATGGTGGTGTCGCAAGGCAAGAGGTTGGCACGTCGTATATACGTCGTGTCTCCTTGTGGTGAAACCTTGATGCCCTTGATGCCTCCAGCCGTACAGGTATTGTCACGAATGCGCGTGTTGCCAGTATTCCTTCCGGTCATCAGGGCGCATCGTGAGGGCGAGGAGATGCCGCTTCCGGCATAAGATTGTGTAAACGAGGTGCCTGTATTTGCAAGTTGGTCGATGTTGGGCGTTTTCACATGTTTACTGCCAAAGCAGGAGAGGTCGCCATACCCCATGTCATCTGCCAGGATGAAGATGATGTTCGGCCTGTCGGGCGTAGCCTTTGTCTGCGCCTTCTGTGCCTGCAAGTCAGCGGAGGTCAAAGATGCCAGCACGCATAGTCCTCCCCATTTGCCGTTTTTCAGCAGTTTCTTTTGTTGTTTTCCAGTCATTTGCGATAGTTGAATCAGGTTGATTGATTGGCTGAGTGACGGTGAGAAAAACTATCCCAGCTTTGTCATCAGCTCCTTCATCCCCTCCGAAGCCCCTTTCTGAATGTATACCACGCGGTTGATGCCGGTGGTTACGGGTTTGGGGTCAATGAGATAGATGGGCACATGAGGCGCTACGTAGCGTATCAGTCCGGCAGCGGGATAAACATTGAGTGAGGTTCCGATGATGATGAAGATGTCAGCCTGAAGGCATAATTCGACCGCTTTCTCAATCATGGGCACACTCTCGCCGAAGAAGACGATGTAGGGTCTTATCAGAGAGCCGTCGCCAGCCTTTTCTCCTGCTTCCACGCGATAGTTGTGTTCGTCCAGTATCTTCCAGTATTGTTCGTTCTCCACGTCGCGCGACGAGCAGACCTTCATCAGTTCGCCATGCAGGTGTGTGACGCTCGTTGAGCCAGCCCTTTCGTGCAGGTTGTCCACATTCTGTGTCACCACATCTACCTGGAAGTTCTTTTCCAGTTCCGCCACCAGTCGGTGTCCTTCATTGGGTTGCGCGCTGATCAGTTCTTTCCGTCGTGCGTTGTAGAATTCGTTGACAAGCACGGGGTCAGCCAGCCATCCCTCGTGCGAAGCTACCTGTTCAACAGGGTAGTTTTCCCATAGACCTCCAGCATCACGAAATGTTTTGATGCCACTTTCTGCCGACATGCCGGCTCCGGTCAATACAACAATTTTCTTCTTCATATTCATATAGGTTTGAAGGAAAATATCTAATTACCTCACAAAAATAGTTATTTTTCGATAATAATAAGCACGAAATCAAAGAAAATGCGTAAATTTGCACGTTTTTTCAAACGTAACACATTATTTATATATTAGTTTATCTGAAAAATGGACAAAGTGAGCTACGCTCTTGGATTGGGCATCGGACACCAACTGTTACAGATGGGTGCCAACGACTTGAATATTGACGATTTCGCCGCAGCTATCAAGGATGTGCTGGCAGGCAATGACTTGAAAGTGTCTAATCGCGAGGCGCAAACAATCGTAGAGAGCTATTTTAAGGCAAAAGAAGAGAAGCTTCAGGCAGAACGTGCCGAGAAAGGAAAGGCAGCACGCGAGGCTGGAGAGAAGTATCTGGCAGAGAATGCCAAGAAAGAGGGTGTCGTAACCCTTCCCAGCGGATTGCAGTATCTGGTATTGAAAGAAGGCAGCGGCAAGAAGCCCAAGGCTACAGACAAGGTTAAGTGTCACTATGAGGGATTCCTGACCGATGGCACTCTGTTTGACAGCAGTGTTCAGCGTGGAGAGCCCGCCACCTTCGGCTTGCAGCAGGTGATAGCCGGATGGACAGAAGGCTTGCAGCTGATGCAGGAGGGAGCCAAGTATCGTTTCTTCATTCCTTACCTGTTAGGTTATGGCGAGAGCGGTGCAGGCAGTTCCATTCCCCCTTATGCAGCCCTTATTTTCGATGTAGAGCTGATTGAGGTTATCTAATTTAAGTTTTGCAAGTAGTAAAAGGAGTTAAGGAGGTAAGGAGTTAAGCCAAATGTTTT
>CAMAHD010000140.1 GCA_945834405.1 uncultured Prevotella sp.
AGAGTGAATGCTTCGGTATACAGGGTGCTGGCATCTGTAGGCTCTGTGCCATCGATGGTGTAGTAAATCTTTGCTTCCTTATTGCCGCAAGTGATAGATACTTCAGTAGCCAGATTCTTGTTGTCCTGAGAGATAGCAGGAACGACAACAGGAGATACCTGACTCTTGGTCTTTGCCAAAACGCTGACAGCATTAGCAAGCAGGATAGGCAGTACGTCGGGATTGGCAGCTGCAAGATTCTCTGCATCGTAGGGGAGATAGAGGTAAGAGTTGCGGATGGTATTGTGCTGATGGATGGCAACAGCCTCTCCGGCAGTAGCCAGAACAGCATCATTAGCAAAGTAATCGTTCAGCTTGACAGCCTTCAGACCTCCATCGGTCAGCAGTTCAAGAGCTGATACGTCCAAATCGGCAAAGAGTGCATTCTCTGCTTCTGCCTCAGCAACGGTAACGCTGGTCTCAGTAGTGGCAACAGGAGTGACATAACCCCATGCCTCTGCCAGTGTAGCATTCATGGAAAGCATAGGCTGGTAAGCCACGGCGCTCTTCAGTACGGGAGCGATAGCATCGTCTGCCTTTACAGAAGGAGCAACGACAACTACATCGTAAGCCTGAAGTGAGTCAAGACCGATGGCTACAGAAGGATCGATGGCTGTCAGGTTGATACCGTCGGTACCGCTGAGGAATATGTTAGCCAGGTCTTCATCCAGAGTAGCTGGGTCGGCAACGTATGCTACCTGCTTGGCTTCCTCAACAGCGGGAGAGTCACCATCACCTACAGTGATGAAGTAGATGTGGCAACCGTTGGTGTTGTAAATCTGGATGTCGAAAGTTCCGTCTTCGTTTGGAGTGTCGGTTGCATCAGCAGGTACAAGCCACTCAAACTCTGTGTAGGTGGTGGGAACAGCGTTGGTGCTTCCGTCGGGAGCCAACAGCTTGGTGCCGGAAGTGCCACGGCCGATGTACAGCTCAACACCACGGGCATCAGTCTGCTTGTGAGACTCAACACCCATCTTGATGACGGTTCCGGGCTCTACGTGAGGAATGACAAAGTAGTTCTTTTTTTTGCTACCCAACCAGAGGTAGGAGGCACCGTGATAGTTTTGGAATGCAGCATCGCTAGCGTTCGCATTCTGATAGTTCACAGCAATGGCGAGAGAGCGGCTGGCGGTATTGGTGTACCAGAGTCCTTCCAACTCCTTAATCACGTTGCCATTGGCGGTAAGGTTCACTTCGCCGCTGGCATTTCCCATAGCGGTCACTTCCCAGAAACAGTTGTCCTTAGAAAGGTCCGTAGGAGCTGTTGCTGAGGCTTTCTCGATGTCCGACCAGTCAGAGCCTGCCATCAAGTCAGAAACGGTTTCGGCACTCCACTTGGTGAAGTCCCATGACTTTCGATACTGCTGGGCACTGACTGCCAAGGTCATTACCAGCAAGGAAAGTAGTAAAAATGATTTTCTCATTGTGGTTGTAGTTTAAATGAATAATATTTGGATTATTAAGATGTTGCATCTTGGCGTTTCTCCTTATTGTTGGTCGTCCAGAAGAAGGTCGTAGGGAACCCAGTTGCCACCTGCCAGAATCTTGCTTCTGATGTCACCGCTCTTGCCTGTAGTCTCGTATTTGGGACATACACGGTCGGCTATGATGTTAAGGTCATTGTAACGGACAGCCATACGGTTCATCGAGGCGTAGGTCTTGCCTTCACATGCAAATTCGAGCATCGTTTCGTCAAGGATGGCCAGGTCGTTGAACTTCATGGTTCCTCTTTCACCCAGTTCGAGGATGGTGGTCTTGACAGGGCGGGCTGCCAGTCCGTAGCAGCAACGCAGTCCGGCTGACGGATACTTGCGTGTTCCCCATTCTGCATCGCTGGTCCAGTTGCGGGAGAAGCCTTCCCACTCAGGAGCTCCATCTACATAAATCTCTTTTGTCACACCCGTATTGAACACTCCGTTCATGGCAGTGAAGCGGCTCAAGTGGTTCAGAGCCTCTGCCAGCAGCATGTGGTACTGGGTGGCACGATAGATGTATACATGCACGTCGTCCTGATAGGCATTGGCGCGGACACTGCTGCCCACGGGACGGAACTTGGCGATGTAGTTCTGACCGTTGTAGGTTCCGAACATGCACTTGTAGCGTGCTTCCTGATTGGTGGCTCCGGGACTGAAATCCGTATCAAGGAAGCGGTCTATACCTGTCTGTGAGGGACGAAGCCAATACTTGTTGGGATATTCGTTAGAGAAATGTTTGAGCAGCGTATTGGTCTGGTTTTTGGTATAGTCGTAGATAAGGGCGGCAACAACCTCGCTCTGGTAGGGCTGAGCATAGTTCCAGTTAGAGCCGTACTTACCGGGAGTGGCAGCCGAAGGCAACCAGTATACGGTGGAACCTGGGTCGGCAGGAGTAGTCATGTACTTGCAGTCTGCATAGTAGGTGAGGATGCTGAGCAATACGTCAGCTGCCTTCTTGTAGTATGCTGTTGAGGCGGGATTGAGGGTAGAGCCGGCAAAGTCTTTGTCCATACATGCGCCTTTCCAGAGGCAGAGCTCTGCATAGATACCCTCGTAGGGGGGAACCATCCAGTTCCACTTACGATAGGCAGAGTTGGCAATGTTGGTCACGTTGCTGGGGTCAAGCCAGGCAATCCAGTCGATGGTACGGTTTGTTGCTACTCCGTATACGCCGTTGTCCATCAGTTCCAGACATTTGTCTATCAGCTGGGGAAGGTCCATCTTGGTGAATCCGTTGGCTGCGGTGATGTCGGTAACCTTGGTGATGGGGTCGTCGAACCATACGCCTTGTCCGTAGATCTCGGCGATGGTTTTGTAGGTCCATGCCTTGATGCGGATGGCAGAGGAAACGAGATCCTGCCAGATGCCGTCATCTACACCGGGCTCGTTACGGTAGTCACCCATCTTGACTAAATAGTCGTTGCAGGCGATAATCACTTCGTAATAGCTGGAAGGGTCTGCGTAGGTATTTCCCTGCAGATTGTTGTCATAGTTGTAGAGAGCGATGATTTCAGGGCTGGAATCATCAGAAGGCTCCAACAGTTCGGCACGTGTATCGGTGAGCAGTATCTCTTTGTCACCGATGGCCTGCAGTTTGGTCATGATGCCCAAGAAGCCTGTGTACATCTCCGTGTCAGAGGAGATGTAGTCTTCGCCATTCAGCTCGTCATCGGTATCAGGGTCAAAGAAATCATCACATGAAGCCAGTGACCAAACGGCTCCCATCATCAATGACCATCCGAGGAAAGAATAAAATATCTTTTTCATTGCTGTATTCGTTTTTAGAATTTAGAACTTTAAGTTGACTCCAAACTTCACGGATCTTGGAGCGCATACTTTAGCATAGTCAACACCCTGCATCAGAGAGCTGTTGGAATAGGAGAACTCTGGGTCCAGACCGAGGTAGTCGGTGATGGTAAAGAGGTTTTCTCCAGTGATGAAGACGGTACCTCCGAGGATGAAGTTCAGGAGGGGCTTGTTCCAAGTGTAGCTCAGGGTGATGTCGCGCAGTTTCAGATAAGAGGCATCCTCTATCCAGCGGTCACTGAACTCATTGTTACCAACTTTGTCTCCATAAACGACACGTGGAATGTCTGTCTGCTGTCCTTCCATTGACCAGCGGCGAGCCAATGACACGCTCTGGTTAGAGAAGTCCTTGCCAGACTCCGTGATGCGGCGGACTGCATTGTAGGCATCGTTACCGACGGAGTATGCCATGGTCACGTCGAGAGCGAAGTTCTTGTATTCAACACGGGTGAAGAGACTGCCGTAGAAGTCGGGAGTGGCGCTTCCCAGAATGACGCGGTCGTCATCATTAATGATATGGTCATCGTTCATGTCTACGAAGTGTACGTCACCTGCTTCGTAAGCCATGCCACTACGGTTGGTCAAAGCGGCAGCCTGTGCTTCCTGGGTAGTAGAGAACACACCCTGGGTCTTGTAACCATAGAAAGCGTATGGGTCTTCACCTACGCGGGTAATCATCTGGGCATCGTCGTCGAGAGTAGAGATAATCTGATTGAGCGAACCCAAAGACTTCACGGTGTTCTTCAGTGTGGTGATATTTCCACCGATGGTCCATTTCAGGTCTTTGGTATAAACAGGAGCTACTGCTACTGATATTTCCATACCTTTTGCCTCAATCTCACCGTCATTATTATAATAGGTGCTGGTACCGAGGATAGAAGAACGCTGACCTGTCATCAGCACGTCCTTGGCATCGATGTTATAGTAGGCAGCGCTCAGGTTGATGCGGTTGTTCCAAAGAGAGGTCTCCACACCTACGTTCAAGGTATAGTCGCGTTCTGCCTTCAGCTCGGTATTAGGAACATTGGCACGTACAATACCTGCGATGGTCTGATAAGGCTGTGAGGTATAATAGTACTTGCCTAATTTGCTGCTGTAACGGCTGTTGCCCAGCACACTGTAGTTGCCGTAGATATTCAGCTTGTTGATAAATTCGGTCTGTTTGATGACAGGCAACTGTTTTGCCATGAGCACTACCTCACCGGCGGGATAAAGAGTCATGCGGGTTGCATCCTTGCCGATGCTGGAAGCTCCGTCATAGGAAGCAGAAACACCCAGCTTCACCAAGTTGTTGAAAGTATAGTCAACCTTGGCAAACCAGTCGAGCCAGTTCCACTTGTTGTTGTAACCAGTGAAATATTTGCCCAGTGACTGAGCATCACCCAAGGTCTGGTAGAAGTCGTTGCTGGAGTTGCGGCCGAAGGCTGCGTCATACTCATAGTTGGTCATCAGGGCCTGGAAACCAGCAGCAAATCCAAACTTGTGCTTTTCTGACAGGTTCAGCTGGTATATGGCATTGGCACCGTAGAACATGTTGAATGTATGGTTGGTACCGATACGAACAGAGTTCTCTGCCTCGCCATACTGGTCGAAGAGGGGGACGATGTCCTGATTGTTGATACCGGGGATGAAAGCCTCTTCCTGGTTGTAGTTATAATACATACCCACCGTGGCATTGAGAGTCAGGTTCTGGATGGGGCGGTAGATAAACTGTACTTTGGCATTCATGTCATACTGACGGTTCTTGCCATAGAGAGAACCTACGATGGCTGCAGGGTTGCTGACGGCAAAGTCTTCGTTTTCGATGGCACCATACCAGTAGCTGGCGTAGGTGTTGATGAGGTTGCCGTACATGTCACTCTTGTATGGACTCAGAAGCGGACTGCGGCGATAAGCTGTCAGCAAGGGGCTTGTTTCCATGGACAATCCCTGCTCCTGATAGTCTCCGTTCAGATATGCGGCATTGATGGCTGCCTGAATCTCGAATTTCTTGCTCACCAAGACAGAGGCATTCACCTGGGCATTGTAACGCTGGCTGCCGGTGTTCTTCAGTGTACCGTCATCAGAGAGGTAACCCAGTGAAATGTTATATTTGGCAATGTTGTCACCACCTTCTACACGGAAAAGGAGGTCCATCGTGCTGCTGTTTCTGTATATCTCATCCTGCCAGTCGGTATTGTATTGGTAGAGATAGGACTTGTTGGCATTGGGGTCGCTCAGGAAATTGAAATCCTTGAAGAATGCCTCCATGTTGGGGTAATAGGTCATACCCATATCTGAGAGATAGCCCTTGTACTGGGCAGACTCCATCAAGGGGATGCGCTTGTTGTTCCAGTTGAAGCCGTAAACAGCATTGAACGAGATACGGGTGTTCATGTCTGAAGCGGTGGCTTGGTCCGTTTCAATCATGATGACACCATTAGAAGCCAAGGAGCCATAGACAGCGGCTTCGGCACCCTTCAACACGGTGATGTTGCGGATGTCCTGACCGTTGAGTGCCTGGAAGACAGAGCGGGAATAGCCACCCACAATCTGGCTCACATTCATGTCGGGCATATAGGGAACGCCATTGATGACAATCAGCGGAGCATTTTCTGCCATCAGTGACTTGATACCGCGCAGCTGCAGGTAGGCACCTTCGCCTGTCATGCCACTCTTGTTGATGACATTCAGACCCGTGAAGCTTCCTTTCAAAGCCTTGTCAATGGAGAGAGAGGCAGGAGCAAAGTCTTTTCTGCTCAGGTTGCCTGTTCCCGGTAAATTGGGGTTGTTCTCCTGCTTGTTATAGGGCAGCAGTACGGTTTCTGTATATCGGGTGTTGCCATCTTCAATCATGTAGACACGCAGCCCGTCCGTTCCCAAGCCGGAAGCATATTCTGTCTTGGTGTAGAAGCCTTCGTGGATAAAACTGATGACAGCACCGTCCTTGACATTCTCAATCGTGAAGCTACCATCCTTCTGAGAGCGTGCCACCTGGCAACCGGGACTGGTGATAACCACATCAGCAATAGGCTCATTGGCAGAGTTAACGACCCTTCCTGTCACTTTCTGCTGCGCCCATCCGCCTGTTGCCACCATGGCCGGCAGTCCGAGGCATAAAACGATTTTCTTGATATTTTGGTTCATAATCCTTTGCATTTCATTAATAGTTGTTTACTGTAGGACGCAGACACCAGTGGTTGAGTGTCATGCTGGTC
>CAMAHD010000141.1 GCA_945834405.1 uncultured Prevotella sp.
TGTTCGGTCAGGGAGTAGCCAAGAACATTGGAGGCAAGGGAACAGCCTGGGAGGGACAGCAGTACTACTCCTACAGCAAGGGAGATGACGGATTGGCAAGTACATCGGGCACCAGCTCCGCATTTGGTCCAAAATTCGACGGGCAAATGTTCTACCAGTACGACCCGGAGAAAGAGGGACGTGCAGACCAAGCTACCCTGTGGCGACCCTATAAAGACAACCACTCAGGACTCTTCCAGACAGGTCACACCATGACCCACTCTGTTGCTATAACGGGCAAGGGAGACCGTGGCGACATGCGCCTGTCGCTGACCTACCAAAACAATGAGTGGATTCTTCCTAACTCTGGCTATGACCGTTTCACCGTATCTTTCGCCGCCAATCAGCAGGTGTCGAAAAGACTGAAGATAAGCGGCAGAGCTTCCTATACATACAGAGATGTAGAGAACACACCATCGTTGTCGTATAACTCCAACTCTATACCCTATTTCCTCATCTTCATGAATCCGAACTTTGACCTTAACTGGTTTAAACCCATGTGGTATAAGGGTCAGGAGGATGTCAAGCAGATTCGCCCGTTTTCAAGTTACCTGCCCAACCCCTATGTGTTGCTATACGAGGCAGAGAACCCTTCGAAGAAACACACTTTCATGGGAACAGCAAGTGCTACATTGCAGCTGAGTCGTAACTTCGACCTGATGGTGCGTTCAGGACTTCAGATGACGGCACAGATGCAGGAGCAACACCGTCCATGGGATGACAAGGTATATCCCGATGGATTCTTCAAGAAACAAAACATCTTCGATTATGAGTCGAACACGGATGCCCTGCTCTCTTTTCACGACAGCTATGACTGCGGGCTGCACGTCAATGCATCTGTGGGCGGCAACATGATGGTTTCTTATTATGACTTGCTGTCTGCATCGGTGACCGGACTCAATACGCCAGGCGTGTATAAGATTGCCAATGGCGTGAGTGAACCCTTGGTGAAGACCTCCATCAACAAGAAGCGTGTGAACAGTCTTTATTTTTCGGCCAATCTCGCCTATGAAAACAAACTGTTTCTTGACATCAGCGGACGTAACGACTGGTCGTCGACGCTTCCCCGACAGAACCGTTCGTTCTTCTATCCCTCTGTAAGTCTCAGCGCATTGGTGAATGAAATGGTACGTCTGCCAGCGTTCATCTCATTCCTCAAGTTGCGTGCATCATGGGCTCAGGTAGGTAATGACACAGACCCATACAAGACAGCACCATACTATTCGACAAGTGTCTTTGCCGGCTCATTGGTCAAGGCAAGTACGCTCTACAATGCCGATTTCAAACCAGAGAAGTCAACAAGCTGGGAGGGCGGTTTTGACATTCGCTTCTTCAAGGGAAGGCTGGGCATAGACTTCACCTATTATTATAACCGGACGAAGAATCAAATCCTCCAGGCTCCTTTCGACCCGACCACCGGCTACACTACGGGAACCATCAATTCAGGCTGCGTGAGCAATAAGGGAGTCGAGCTGACTGTCAAGGGAACTCCTGTGAAGACCCGCGACTGGGAGTGGAACACTACGCTGACATATTCTATCAACCGTAACCGCATAGAGTCACTTGCCGAGACTGCCGACGAACGTCAGATAATTGGTTCGTACGTCAGTGGCAACGTATATATCATAGGTACAGAGGGCGGCACAACGGGTGACCTTTGGGGCTACAAGTTGAAGCGCAACGAGGCTGGCGAGGTCATCATCGGTTCGACCGGTCTGCCAGACCGTCCGTCGGAAATCGAATATGTAGGCTGCGCACTGCCCAAGTGGAAAGGCTCATTCAGTACGCAGTTGAGATACAAAGACTGGAACCTCTCCATGCTATGGGACGGACAGATAGGTGGCATCACCTATTCGCAGTCACACCACAAAATGTGTGAGCAGGGACATATAGACGAGACCCTGAACGGTCGTCTGACAGGCACCGACCTCTATCTGGATATCACTGACCCGCAGGTTCTTGCCCTTTTCGAGCAGCAAAAGATAACGCCAGTGGAAGGAGTATATTGCATCGCCCCCGGTGTGGTTGACAACGGCGACGGCACCTATTCGCCAAACCAGAAGATTGTGACACTGGAGGCATATTATAAAGAGTATTACCGCATAGGAAACGTGGAGACAAACTCGTTTAAGAACAGTTATCTGAAGTTGCGCGAACTGCGTGTAGACTATACACTGCCGAAGTCGTTACTTGCCAAGACGTTCCTCAGCGGGGCTACGATAGGCTTGTATGGCCGCAACTTGTTGTGTATCACCAGCTATCCTATGTTTGATCCCGAAACATCGTCGCTCGATGGAAGCTCGATAGTATCTGGGGTAGAGGTAGGAACGCTGCCTTCAACCCGCTCTTATGGTGTTAACTTGAAACTCAGTTTTTAGAATTTGTAAACGATGAAAAAGATATATATTACAATCATGGCAATGATGATGGGCATGGCAAGCATGTTGACATCATGCGAGTCGATGGACGAGACAAACATTGACCCTACCCGAATGGACCAGGCAAACGCTGGCAGCTTTCTCACACCGGTAATCTACAATACAGGAGTGTACACCTGGCAACGTTACAACAGCTGGACGTTCCAGCTCATGCAGTGTCTGGTGACAACCAACTCGGTCAATGGTGTAGGATGGTATCGCATCAGTGACACGGCTGGTGACGGAGCCTGGACAACATACTACAAATGGCTGACGAATGCCAAAGCAATCTATGACAATGGGGTTGCCGTGGGTGACGACAACTATAAGGCGATAGGTCTGACACTGCAGTGCTGGCTATTTGAATTGCTGACCGATGCCTTCGGCGACGTACCTATGACAGAAGCCTGCCGTGGCGATGAGCAGCTGTACTATCCCAAGTTCGACAAGCAGGTGGATGTCTATCGTGCCATCATAGACTCTCTCGACTCTGCCAACCGTCTTTTCGTTCCTTCCAAGGGCTTAAAATACAACGATGGGGGAGACCTGCTCTACTGCACCAGCGGAACAGATGCGACGGGCATAACCCGTTGGCGCAAGTTTGCCAATTCGCTCCGTATGCGTGCCTTGCTTCGCGTGCTCGGTGTTGCTGAACTGGACGCTGCATCTAAGCTGAAGCAGATGGTGGAAAATCCTGCGGACTATCCCGTATTCGAAAACAATGATGAGTCTGCCATGCTCTTCGTCAGCGGAGTGGCCCCTTACGAGGCACCGATGACACGCCCCTCCGACCTCAGTTCGTACAAGCAGTTGTCAGAGTTCTTCATCAATCCCCTGAAGCAGTGGAACGACCCTCGATTACTCGTCTTCGCCGTGAAGGCAACCAATAAAGATGAGAACGGCAAGGATGTGAGCGGCTACTACGGACTACAGAGCGGTTATGCCACCATGCCCACCATCAACGGTTCTGCACCCAATGCCTCCAAGCTTGCCACGGCACCCCAGTCAATAGCCATCATGACCTATTCTGAGCTGCTGTTCATCAAGGCTGAGCTGGCGCAGCGAGGCATTACGACCGACAATGCTCAGCAACTCTATGAGGCAGCCGTAGAGGCGAACATGCAGCAGTGGGGAGTAGAGCTTCCAGACAGCTATTTCGACAATCCCGCAGCCGCCTATGATGGCACCCTGAAGCGTATCATGGAACAGAAATTCTATGCGCTGTTCTTCATCGACCAGCAGCAGTGGTACGAATACAACCGCACGGGCTATCCCGATGTTCCGACAGGTCCCGGTGTGGCTACTGGTGACAAGATGCCATTCCGCTACAAGTATCCCGCCATCCTCCAACGCATGAACCGCGAGAACTATCTCGATGCCGTCAACTCGATAGGTGGCGACGAGTTCTCGACAAGACTGATTTGGCAAAAGAGATAATCATGAAAAAAGACAATGACATGAAAAGGCTTATTTTATTTCTGGCGCTGGCAGTGTCTGCATGGACATTTGCCGCCAACGAGAATACAGGGACAACGGCAACGTCGCACTTTACGTACACGGTCTATGGTGACGTGCCTGATGTAAAACCAACATTTGCAGAGGAGCATCCGCTCGGCACCGTGGTGACGGCTAAGTGGAATACGTTTCTCGCCAACTATACCCGTACATACGATGTAGAAGTGGGAATGGCCGATCAAGGAACGGAGCTGCGAAAGCCCGCCGTATTCAAGGCGGTAGAGCGTGCCAACAGATATATCAAGCGTGCTGTGAAAAACGGAGAGATGTCTGCTGAAGATGCCGTTGAAAAGATGACGCACATCCTGGATTGTGCCAACATTATCTGTTTTGAGGACCATACCGAAGACTTCGAGGCGGCAGCACGTCATGCCAAGACCGGTGAAGACGTTGTGGCCTTGTTCGAGCATGTTGAACTATTGAAGAACTGACATGAAAAGAATCATATGCTTGGCAGCCATCGCTACGACAACAGTCTGTACTGCTTTGGCACAACGTTTCACGTTCAGTGGCACGGTGAGCGATACTGACGGAAAACCTGTCCAGGGCGTGGTGGTGAATAATGGCACGGATTTCACGCAGACAGACAGCCGCGGCAGGTGGACTCTGTCTACTGATACCAACACCTGCAAGTTTGTTCAGATAGCAACACCATCGGCATACCTTCTGCCCAAGACTGATGCCTTTGCCGATGGCTTTTATGTCAGTGTCTCTACACTTGTCAGGGAGAAATGCCGTCATGATTTCAGACTCACACCTCGCCGGCGGGACGACAAAAACTTCTACTTCATAGCCATATCAGACCCGCAAGTGAAGACCGATGAGCATCTGGAGTTCTGGAAAACGCAGACCGTTCCCGATCTTACAGAGACAATCGATTCTCTGGCTCGCCAGCACGAGGTGGTGACAATGACTCTTGGCGACATCGTCTGGGACAATATGAATCTCTTCAAGCCTTACATGGAGACCGTCAAAGGTCTCCAGGCAACGGCTTTCCACTGCATAGGCAACCATGATTTTGACCTGCGCTATCAGGCTCTCAACAACATGCCTCTCGGAACTGCCGTCTATGGTGAACAGACTTATGAAAAGCATTTCGGTCCCGTTGACTACTCGTTTAATATTGCAGGAGTGCATGTAGTGACCATGAAGAATATCAACTACATGGGACGGAAGCACTATCAGGAACAACTTACTGAAGCCCAGTTGGAGTGGCTTCGACGCGACCTTAGTTTTGTGCCCAAAGGCTCCATGGTGATTCTCAACATGCACGCGGCGGCATGGAACAGCGTTGAAAGCGAAGGGAATGTCATCAATGCGAAGGCGCTGAAACAGGTTCTGAAAGACTATCGCGTTCACGTGTTCAACGGTCATACCCACTTCTTCCAGAACAACCAGCCGGCAGCCAACATTTACGAGCACAACATCGGTGCTGCCTGCGGAACGTGGTGGAGAGGCGATGTCAACCGCTGCGGTGCGCCTAACGGCTATCTTGTCGTCAAGGCTTCGGCTGATTCTCTCACGTGGCAATACAAGCCTACGGGCGATACTTACGCGAAGCTGATGCGCGTCTATGCCAAAGGAGAGTTTATGTCGCAGCCCTTTCATGTAGTGGTCAACCTTTGGGACTGCGACTCACTTACTTCCGTGGAATGGTATGAGGACGGAACGCTTCGTGGACAGATGGAACGCTTCACTGCCACCGACGAGGCATATCTGAGGTCACTGGCAAATCGGGACAAGCAGTGCCTTACGTCCCATCTTTTCCGTGCAGCTCCGATGTGCGGCACCAAACAAGTGACCATCGTGGCACGTAACCGCTTCGGACAGACTCAGACAGAGACCATCGACTGCTGGCGTTCCTACGACAATATCGTAGCTTCAGGATTTCAGCCAAAGCTCATAGCCCATCGAGGATATTGGCAGCGACCGGGAGCCGTACAGAACTCCATTGCTGCACTGCGTGAGGCGGCCATGGCAGGAGTATATGGCTGTGAACTTGACGTACAGTTGACTGCCGATGGCAACGTGATAGTGAACCATGATCCACATCTCGGCGGTCTGCCCATAGCTCAGGCAACAATGGAGCAGCTGTCGAAGGTGCGATTAGCCAACGGCGAGAAGATACCGACACTCGATAACTATCTTGACGAGGCAAGGAAATACCCTGGAATGAAGATAATATTGGAAATCAAGAAACAAAGCAATGACTCTCTTGAGGCGGCACTGACGCGACAAGCAGTCGAACTGGTTGCCAAACATGGTATGGAGCGTCAGGTGGAATACATCTCCTTCAGCAGTTATGTCTGCGACCAAGTGCTCCGTCATCAGCCCCATGCCATCGTCGCATATCTTGCTGGTGACATCCCACCCAACGAGGCCAAACAGCGAGGCTACTCCTGTCT
>CAMAHD010000142.1 GCA_945834405.1 uncultured Prevotella sp.
GCAAGATACTCCTCGTGGCCACCATAGGCGACGAGAAGCAGAAGCCTGTGGAAATAAACCAGTCTCAGTGGCAACGCCTTTGGCTTGCCGACGACAAGCAGGAATACAAGACCCACCTTGCCGCCATTCTCTATGCCGACGTGTTGGCTGAGAAGCGTGGCGAGGTAAAGCAGAGTCCTGCCGAAAGCGAGGAGCATAAGCGTGATATGAACGAGACCATCGTCATACCGCCTATCCTCCGTCAGTACAACGACCTGAAGAAGAAGCATCCTGATGCGATGCTCCTATTCCGTTGCGGCGACTTCTACGAGACCTACAAGGACGATGCTGTCAAAGCCTCCAATATTCTGGGCATCACCCTCACGCGCTACTCCCAGCGCAAAGAGGAAGACGGTTCGGCCTTGCGCATGGCAGGTTTCCCATACCATGCCCTCGACACCTATCTGCCGAAACTCATCCGTGCCGGTGAGCGTGTAGCCATCTGCGACCAGATTGAGCAGAACCGCAAACCGCAGCAGAGCGAAGAGGCAAAGCCCGAGCAGAAGCAGGAGGTGAAAGAGACCGTAGCACGTCAGGAAGAACATCATCGCAGTATGCACCGATAACCGCACCATGGCATGAAAGCATCAAGGCAATCTTATATCGACAACTATGCCGAGTACGCCATGGAACAGATGCGGCGGTATGGCATACCTGCCTCCATCACCTTGGCGCAGGGCATCATCGAGTCTGCCGACGGCCAGAGCACCTTGGCGCAGACCGCCAACAACCACTTCGGTGTGAAGGGCGCGTACAACGGCAACTACGTACTTGCCAATGACGACAAGCCCAACGAGCACTTCAAGAAGTATGATAATGTGGGACAGAGCTATGAGGACCATTCCAAAGTCCTCATGGCTTCCCGCTATCAGCGGTATGTCGGCCATCTCTCGCCCGATGACTATCGTGGTTGGGCTGCCGGCATTCAGAAAGGCGGCTATGCCACGGCCAAGAGCTATTCCAACACCCTGGTGAGCGTCATCGAAGGTGCCAACCTACAGAAATACGACCAGATGGTCATGCAGCAGATGCGTGCCGAAGGTCGGCAGTTCGGAGTACAGGCCAATCCGCTATCCACAGAACAGACGGCGACAACTTCCTCTGCCAGCCAAAGCGCAGGCTACTCCATGCCGGTGAAGCGTGACGAGTTCATGCTCATCACCTCTCCCTATGGGCCACGTGAAGACCCTGTCAACAAGGGAACGACGCAGATTCATCATGGCATTGACATCAAGACCAACAAGGACAATGTGCTGGCCACAGAGAACAATGGCACTGTCATCGGTGTTGACCATCGCACCACCACAGGTGGCGGCAAGACGGTCACTGTGGAATACTCCCGTGAGGATGGCTCCAAGACTCGTGTGCAGTATATGCACCTGAGTGAAATTGCCGTCAAGAAAGGCGATGTGGTCAATGCAGGACAGAAATTGGGCGTGACCGGCAACACGGGCACACGCACCACGGGTGAGCATCTTCACCTGGGTGTCATCAATGTCTCTGCCGACAACAAGTTGCAGTGGGTCAATCCCGCTGCCTACCTTGCCGAGGTGGCGCAGAAAGGCAACCTGACCATCGAGGCGCAGCACAACGGCAAAGACCTCTTGGCTGACTACAAGACCGCTGGGGCAAAAGCCACGAACACCGATGAGCAGAGTCCTGAAAACTGGATGAACAAGCTGCTGGGTTCCGACGATGCCGCCCTTGGTCTGAACGGCGGTGAGGACAAAGGGTTGTTGGGCAACCTCATGGAGATGTTCATGACCCTGCTCATGCTGGCCATGCAGCAAGAGGGCAAGAGCAAGGAGCAACAGATGCAAGCCGTCAGCGATGCCCTGGTCAACAGGCGTATCGACATCAGCAGTCTGGTGCCGAACATGCAGTCAGCCTCACTCTCCATCACCGACAAAGGCAAGGCAATCCTCTCTGTCCACGACGGCAAGCAGGAGTTCTCCCACGAACTGACCGAAGCGGAGCGCAGCAATATCTCGCAGGTGCTTCATAGCGACAGCGATGACCAGACCAAGCAGCAACGTCTGGGTGGTATCGTCAGCGCCATCACCTATACCCATCAGGCGGCCAGCAACTACGAACGTATTGATGCCGAGCGTCAGTCGCAGGAGCAGACTTTACAACGAAAGTAACATCACTAAACCAAAACAATATGATTAAAGCAGAAGTAAATGTAACGGGTACGGTGAAGCGAAACACCGGCATCCGTACCGACAGGAACAACAATCCTTACCTGTCACTCATCATGACAGTGTGCTTGCCCGATGCCAAGCAGACCAACCACAGCATCGACGTGTTTGTCTCTCTTCCCAACGCCCATCAGGAGGATGTGGCCACCTACACCGAGGGGATGCGTATTACCATCAACGGCAGTATGGATGTTCGTAAAAAGGGAGAAGAACTGCAGTTCTACCTGACAGGCAATCTCATTTCCACTGAGAATGTGGCAGACTTGGATGCCATCAGCGGCACCATGACGTTCCGCGGCCATCTGAAGAAGGAGAATGTCTATGAGGAGAAGAGCGACAAGAACGGCCATCCGTTCATCGTGTTCTCAGCCTATTCCGCTGAGAAGGTCGGCGAGAGTTTCGTCAGCACCTGGGTCAACTTCATGCGCTTCCCCGAGAAGGATGCCGACATCAGCACCATCATTCCCGACTGGATGCGCTCAAAAGCCCATGTGGATATTACGGGCGACTTGCAGGTGTCATCTTTCGGCGGCGTAGTACGTCTGTCCTGCCGTGTCAAGGATATGCAGGAGCATGTCTATGTTCAACACTAAACCATAGCGTATGAAGAAATCCAACTATACTCCCAAACCTGACGGACAGAGTGCGGAAGACCGTGCTCTGTCCACCTTTGCCGAGCTGATGATTGAGAAGATCAGCAATCTCCAGAGCGACTGGAAGAAGCCGTGGTTCTCTCCGCAAGCAGCTCAGATGCCCATGAACCTCAGTGGGCGCAACTACAACGGCATGAACAGTGTCGTCCTCATGCTCATGCAGGAGAAGAACGGTTGGCAGACCTCCCGTTATGCCACTTTCGACCGCATCGTCAGCATGAACTTCACCAAAGGCAAGGACGGAAAGTCGGTGCCTGCTGTGGATGCCGATGGCAACAAACTCCCTCATGTTGGCATTAACAAGGGCGAGAAGAGCACCCCGGTGATGCTCACCACCTTCACCTGCGTAAACCAGGAGACAAAGGAGCGCATCAAGTACGACGATTACAGACAGATGTCGCAGGAAGAGCGAGCCAAATATGCCGTCTATCCCAAACTGCAAGTCTATAACGTCTTCAATCTGGACCAGACGAACCTCAAAGAGGCGCGTCCCGAGGTCTATCAGAAGTTCCTCGACGAAGCCGAAGGCCGACGTTACGAGTCCAGCGAGGGAATGCGTGATTTCCCTGCCTTGGATGCGATGATTGAGAAAGACCTCTATGTGTGTCCCATCAAACCTACCCATGGCGACGATGCTTACTATTCAATCAGCCGCGATGAGATTGTCATCCCTGAAAAGTCGCAATTCATTGATGGCGAGTCTTTCTACAGTAACCTCCTGCACGAGATGAGCCACGCCTCTGGTTCGGAAAGTCGGTTGAACCGACTGAAGCCCGGACAGTCCTTTGGTAGCGAAGCCTACGGGCGCGAAGAACTTGTTGCCGAACTTACTGCAGCCCTTGTCTCTTCGCAATATGGCATGGAGAAGCATGTCAAGAGCGACAGTGCTGCTTATCTCAAGTCCTGGCTCAACAGTCTGCACCAAGACCCGCAGTTCATCAAGACCACCCTCATGGATGTGAAGCGGTCGGCCTCGTTCATCGGCCAACGCCTCGATGCCGTCAACCAGCGTCTGGAGCGTGATGGTTGGGAGGCAGACTTCTCTGACATCCGTACCAAGAACAAGGAGTTTACCCCGATGTTCAACAATGAAGGCAAAAGGGTCAACCCTGCCGCCCTGCAGCAGGAACCTGTTCAGGAGAAGCCTGTAGCCCAGGAACAGAAGGAGGAGATTGCCGCCAAGAACGTAGAACGCCCACGATTTCATCGTTAGGATTTACGAGCCATCGCCCGAGGTGGATGTACTGTTCACCTTTGATGAAGAGGACGAAGCGGAGATGTACTTTGGTGACACGCCGGTGGGGATTGATATGAATACTGCCCAATATATCCTGCGCCAGAAAGCATCGATGCCTGTTGGCACAGCATGGGGCGACTCGTTCCCTGCCGTTATCAACCACACTTCGGCATCCATTGCCCGCCAGCATCCTGACTTCCATGCCGCCAAACATGGTGACTACGATGCAGCATTGCGGCTGATTGACGACCTGGTGAAGGACGACCGCATCGCAGATATTGTGGAGCGTTATCCCAATGCCCATGTCATCTACAACCACCGTATGCAGGGCGACGGCATCAATATGATACCGGCTGCCTACGCCGCCAAGTTCTCTGCCGCCGGCATGACAGTGGAGCACGACATCATTGCCGTGACCAACGTCTCGCACACCAATGCCTCCGACATATCCCGTCTGAGCAAGCGTATGCGCTTCGAGGGCAAGGTCAGCAAAGGCACGGACTACATCCTCCTCGATGACTTCATCACCTCTGGTGCCGAACTCCGTGATATGCGCGACTTCGTACAGAGCCAGGGAGGCAACGTGGTGATGATGACCACCTTCGGGCATGGCAGCTATGGCAGACTCAAAGACATCAGAATAGACAATGATTACAAAGAACGACTCAAAGCGTCGGGTATCACCGACAGAGATTTAAGAAAATATGGAATTGCATCGGAAATCGGCTGTCTCACCATCGGGGAAGCAGCCAAGCTCAGCCGCCTGGTTAACGCCAGAGCAAAAACAACAGTTGCGCAACTCAGCGCAAGAGTTCAACGAACACGCCAAGGACAGCAACCTCTACCACCAGTGGGAGAAGCAGTTCAAGGATGCCGGCTTCAAGGTGTCCAGGCTGAAACGATAGAAGACAAGAGTAAAACAATCAATCAAGGTGTGGAGTTGCGTGCCGCCAAAGGTGTTATGCGCCGATGATGCAGCCGTGGCTGCACACCTTTTAGAAGTACATCATCATGAAGAAATATTTTTTCGGAATGCTGTTGCTATCGGCAATGGCTTTCACTCAAGCAAACGCAAGTCCAGTACGACTTGCCGACAAGTGTAATCTTGAAGTCAGGGACGACGACGAACTCACCAAGCCCCTGCAGCCGACCTATCTCGACAATGTCATCACCACCTCGTCGTGGGGCAGCAACTGGTTCATCGAGGCCAAAGGTGGAGGGTCAGCCTTCATAGGTACGCCGGTTGGCTGCGGCGACCTCTTCGACAGAGTGATGCCCGTCCTGCAGATTGGTGTAGGCAAATGGTTCACACCTGCAGTCGGTGGCCGTATCGGCTATCAAGGCTTGAAGTTCAAGAATGCCGACCTGCGCACCATGGACTATCAGTTCGTCCATGCCGACTTTATGTATAACCTCACGCACAATCTCCAGTGCAATGATGAAGGTCTGTCGAAGGTGGATGTCATTCCTTTCGTGGGCGTGGGTATGATACGCAACCCGTCCAGCACCGCCGGCTATTTCCTGGCTGACGGCCAGCAGGTGGGAAATCACCCCTTCGCTTTCAGCTATGGCATTGAACTACGCTATCTGCTTTGCGACCGGCTGCATCTGGTGGGCGAGGTGAGCGGCATGACCACCCTGAAGAACTTCGACTGCGTGGGTACCTCCAGCCGTTTTGGCGACCACATGCTTAACGTCTCGGTGGGCCTGTCCTATACCATCGGCAAAAAAGGCTGGAAGAAGGTCGTCGATGCCCGTCCGTACATCAACCAATGCAACTACCTCTTAGACCGCAATGCCGTCCTCTCCAACTACGCGAAGGAAATGAAGAAGCAGAGCCACGAAGCTGCCACCGCCGACAAGAATGACTACAATGGACTCAATTCCCTCCGTTTCAGAATGTCGCAGCAAGGCGACACCGCATCAGAGATGGCAGATACACTGGAAACCGCCTCGCGGATAACCGTAGGTGTACCCGTCTATTTCTACTTCCAGTTGAATAAATCCAAGCTTGTGGACGACTCCCAGTTAGCCAACCTCGATGAGATTGCACGCATCGCCAAGGAGCAGCACCTCACAGTGCATATCTCCGGCGCAGCCGACA
>CAMAHD010000143.1 GCA_945834405.1 uncultured Prevotella sp.
ATCCTTTTCGGAGGGCGAAATTATGCTCATACCCCACATGGAAGCCACCAAGGAATTTGTCTGTATTACTGCCGACACTTGCTCCGATACGAAGGTTGCCATAATTGTTGCGTCCACGTACCACACAGGGCTTGTAGGCTACACCTATGCCCCAGGTATTGTAGTTCTTCCAGAAAGATTCGGGACAGATATGACCACACGACTGGCATTCGTCCCATTTGAGATAGCCATTGACAAAGTACTCCCAAGCATTGTGGTACTTAGTCTCGTGTTCCCAAGACAAGGTTGCATCAAGGCCATTCTCATAGAGAAGTCCCATGCCAAAGGAGATACGGTCACTGTGGGATTGTGCAATAGCTGATGCGGACATACAGATAGCCGCAATCATAGACAATAGAACCTTCTTCATGGCTTATTCCTCCTTCAACAATAAAGCGTTAAACGAATCGGCATAGAGCACATCCTCATAGTCGATATTGAGGGTAATGGCTCTGCCGCTAATCTGCTTCTCGGACAGTTCAATACTCAGCACCTTATCATTCGGGAAGGTCATCTTCTTCAGGACAATGACGTTTCGGTAGCCGTACTTGAACGTCTGACTCTGGTCAAGGACAAATGCCGGAGTGAGTTCAATCATCTGGGCATTGGTGGCCTTTGACTGCTTCTTATCGGAGAGCTTCACTCGCAGTTCATCAATATCGAAGCGGATATTGGTACGGTTCTCGATGGAGAAGTCTATGAAGAAGTACTCCCCTACGCTATAGATGTTGTTCAGGCGCATGGTCATACGATGCTGCTTGGTACTGACATTGCGGATGCGAGCTGCTGAGTTCCATATTGAGCGTGCATACTTTGCCATTTCCTCAGTGGACATGCTGACAGACGGATTGTTGTAGGCAATTCTCTCCTCTGGCAAGATTTGCTTGTCGGTAACTGCCTCCTGCAGTCTGGTCGTGTAGATTAGTGCATATTGGCTACGGTAACGCTCAGTTACGATGGTGACGATGGCAAGTACATCACCATCTGCATGAACATCCGCTCCCTCCTTGGGTTTCAGACGGATGGTGTTGTTAATGGGCTGGTCGCCTACAACCTTGTCGGTACTGATGTCAACAAAACGAACTGGCTCGGAAGCCGTAATGACGGTTGTCACCTGTTCGTTCACCGTAAGTTGTTCCATCTCTTCATAGGTTTGCTGTGCCATTGCTGGAGCAGCAGACAGGGCACCCAACAGGAGTGCGCCAAGACTTTTGATTGATTTCATATACATTGCTGAATTAGTATTTTGACGTTATTTATTCTTTGTTTCTCTGCCATTGATCAGATATACGAATGTGCCATACTTCAACTTGGCTGAGTTCTTCTTGATAGACTTGCCAAGAGCATTACTGGTCTTCTGAACGATGTTACTGATAGCCTGGTTGCCCCATTGCGTGAGGGCATTGCCTCCAGAGGTATTGCTACTGGTGAGCGATGAAGTATTGCTCATAGCTCCAGAAGCCACGTCTTTACTGGTTTCTCGGAAACTGCTGCTTGGAACATAGAGACCTTCAAGTCCGTCAGTATCATAGATTGAAAGGTTGACCTTGATAAGCTCATCATGTATCAATATGCTCTTGACGCTTCCTTTAACTCGCTGAGAGCCGAAGCCACTCATCAACGCATAGATATAAGTACCCTTGGGCACCACTACTTCATTGATTTCGATGTCATCCAGAAGTCGGAGGCGCACCCTGCTACCATCCACAGCCTTGACATTCTCATCGATGATGGCCTTGATAAGATTGGGTTCCTCATCAGCATTGGCAATGGTATTGAAGTAGTCAGATGTCACCTTGACCTTCTTCACAACCTCCTGAACTTCGTCATCTTCGCTCACACCTTTCACGGCACGCTCGTTGACAGTTAGCTTTCCTGCAGCCTTCCCCTTTTGTTCACCAATAGAATCTGCGTTTTCAGAGCCATTATCATTGACTGTTGGGGATTGCATGGCTTGCTGGCCTTGCAGTCTGGCCTGAGCCAAGGCACGGTTCAGTTCCTCCATCGCTTCTCGTTCACGCTGCTGACTGCGTGCGAGCCGGTCTTCTTCTGAGAGGGCGTTGCCGTTTGCGACTTCCTGACCTTTTTGTGCGCTTTCCTGTAATTGTCTCTGTAATTCAGCGAGTTTCTCGGCATCTTGTGATTCGAGCAGTTCACGCTCCTCGTCGCTGTACTTAGAGTCGTAGTTTTCTTTTTCTTCATCGTTATTTCTGTCTATGTTGTTCATTGCAGTATAATCGTCAATACGACCATACGACTTTAGCATACTCTCATACTTATTACCAATACCATCCCCCTTCATCTTGGCATCTGGCAGGTCGGGATTCAAGTACTCTGTCGTGGTCATGCTGGAATCCGGGATTTCGGCCTTTTCAGTATGGAACAGGTCGATGACGAAATATCCGACGAAGAGCAGAGGAACATAGATAATGAGGGGCAGCATGTATTTCGGCTGCTTCCAGTTAATCTTCTTTAGCGTCTGTATATCCATTGTCTTTATTGTTTTGAGTTACACTTTCTTGAAATTCTCTGTTGATGCTGGACGGCATACAATGAGCTGAACTAATGGCTTTCCGTACTCGCCGATGGCGGTTCTTAATCATTTCGTCTTGTTGCTCCACTGCACTCCTGGGCTTTCCTGTCTGGTTCCATACACGCCCCATGCGGTAGATGTTCATGCCGAAACTGAATATGATAAAGCCAAAGACGATGATGAGAAATGCCTTGGTGTGCTTGTTGGCAAAGTCCTGCACCTTGGCAGCGAACTTATCCAACTTGCTCCACCTTGCGAATCTTCTGCCTGCATCAACATCCCTTTCGTACTGTTCTTTGTACTGAGGATCATCTTTGTCGGGCATCTTATCCCCCATGATGAATTTCTTCCAACCTCCCATAGCCTTGTACGATTAGTATGCGTTCTTGGTTTTCTGCTCAATGTCCTTATTCAGGAGCGTTCGCCAGTTGGTGATGAGAAGGCCATGAGGATTGTTGTCCGTTCTCGGCACCCGTTTCAGCTGTCCTGCCGTGACAAGTTCTCGCATGAGGATGCTTGTGCGTCGCTCAATACGCTGACGACCATAGTAGGTAAACTCCATGTTGTCCTTGTTGAACTTGATGCTGTCACAGAAGATACTGAACACGGCACTTGTTCCCATGATGTTCGAATAGAAGCCTTTTTCCTTTAGGGTGTTGTACTGGGCAAGACCTGTTTCATCGACAAGGTACATGGCTTTCTCCGTGGTGTACTTGATGTACTTGTCATCAGGGGCAAGCGTAAAGAAGAACTGGTGGAACATTTCCACATGGCTCTTTGCTTCAACGTCAAGCGTCTCTTCCATCGTGCTTCGATTCACGAGGATAGGCACATTACCGTCAAGGACATAGACCTTCTGGTGGGCATCATTGACCATCGTCCGAGCCGTCCAGATGCTGGAGATACTGATGATGACACATCCCGTCAAAAAGAGAGAACAGATAATCAACACCAGCTTGATTTTGTTTTCGAGATTTTTTATAACCATAATAGCTGTGATATTTGTATTGTATTACATTGTTTCAACCATTTACAACACTCTGCCTACCATGCCCTGTGCAGACATTTTGGCCTGTTGTGCGACACCTTCACCGAAGTTTCGGGTCGAGAAGGCTGTCTCACCTTCAGGAATCATCCATGCGGCAAGGTCTGGAACCAAGTTCAGGCACTTCATGGCGACAATACTTGCTGCCATCAGATAACCGGCTGAGAAGAACGAGTTCTGAAGGTATGCTGCCATCGTCTGCTCACTCTGGGTAATGGCCATCAGGTTTTCTGCCTGGATATTGAGTACCACATCAAAGAGCAACAGCACGTAGAAGCCGACGAAGTAGAGCATCGCACCATAGAAATGGACTGTCAGATAGCGAATGAGCCACTTTGCCCATGAGGATTCCCATTTGGGCAATAGACTGAATGCCCATTGTATAGGCCCGAAAATAGTAAGCATACCAAGCAATATCTGCTGGCAATAGATGGTTGACCACCATCCGATGCGGAATACTATCAGGGCTATGAGCATGATAATCTTGTCAAGTCCAACTACTGCACCAGTCGTTAAGGAGGTGAACCAGAGCTTGCTGGCATTCTCTTCCATATTGGTGACTTCATCGACACCTGCCTGTTCCATCGTACTTTCTATCAGGTTGGGGTCAGACGTTCCCGTATGGGCAACATCTGCCTTGGCCTGAAGGTCTGTGTACATGGTGTCTCTGGTATAAATCAGCTCCTGGATCTCCTCAAACTTATCCTCAATGATGACGGATTCTGCCTCATAGAGGTCATGCGTATAGGAGCCTATGCAGTTCGGGATATAACTGAGGAAGTCAAGGAAGCACCAACTGCTGCCACTATTGGTAATGCCCGTATCTGCCGGTGGGTACCACCAGCAAAGGATAACGCTGATGACAAGAGGCTTAAAAAGCTTCATGATGTCAAGCGGTTCGTGCTTCACCATCATCTTGTAGGCCATACCAGCCGCTACAATGATGGAGAAGAGTGCGGCGAGTGCCATGCTCATCTGCAATATCCACCAAAAACTTCCTTGTGAGCCTGTAAAAGTAGCGTCACAAAGAAACTCGTTGGTCTGGAATATCACATCATCAATCTCTTCTTCGAGGATGTTGATACCAAAGTCTGATAGTATGCTTGTATCTGCCATTGGGGTTGTTTGTTTTGAAATATGTCAATAATTTTTATTCGTCTATAGTGATTGTGCCATCCGAGGAATTGGAACCTCCATCGGAAGAGCTATTCCCATTTTGGACTTTCCAACCGGCATCACGCCATCTGTTGTAAGCAGCTCTGGCGTATGTTCCATTATGGTTAGGTCTTGTACTTGTTGCTTCGAGCAGTTCCTTGGTCTTGGTTCTGGTGTTCAGCTTAACAATGTACTTGACCAACGTCTCATTCTGCTTACAGATGTCTGCATAGATGGTCAGGTATTCTTTCTTTCGCTGAGCATTGGGCATATAGGCATCTTGTGTGGCTTTAATGGCACACTGGAAGATGTTATAGTAGTCGTTCCACCGCTCCTTTTCGTTGAATGTTCCTCCTGCGCTTACGATGCGGTTGATGTTGTTCTGGAAATCATTCAACTTATTCGTTATCTTTGTTCCTTCGGCAAGCCACGCCAAATCAATCTGGCGGTCTGCGACATTGAGTGCTTCAATCTCTGCACGCTTCTCCAAGGATGCTTTGACAGAATCTGCATCGTCCACCTGTTGCCACCCTGCGACACCTGCCAGTGAACGATAGGTAAGCTTGTTCTTTGAACCTGCTGACCTCTGGTAACTACGATGGAAAACATCGTAGTAAAATGCAGGAGTCAGACCACCTGAGCCAATCTCTTGCACGGTTATCTGATTCATCTTTGCTTCATCGTGATTGTAGGTCACATACGACTGCGCACGTACTTCAAGTATTGATAAAGCAATAATCATCATAACCACTGAGAATAATTTAGTTACGTTATTCATTTTACAATTTAGTTTAAGTTGAACATTATATCATGACAACACTATTCTCTACCTAAATATCCATTCCTTCGCCACCGTCCGAAAGCCCCATCAACGATCTCCTTCATCGTCTTGGCGCGATACACCTGAGCCTTCCAATAGCCTATGCGAACCTGTATGTATTTCCATGTCTCGAAGTAGGCTGTATTCAGATGTTTCTTGATGTTATCCAGACTCTGATTGATTGCATTCAGGACTGTCAGGAGGTCACTTGTTGAACAAGCTGCAGCCCCAGTCGCATAGAGCACGAGGTCACTGACAGACCTGTATAGATTATCACCTTCGTCCGCTATCTTTGACAATGCCCTGGCATTGATGGTAATGAGAAGCGTATCGGTAGTGACTATGTTACCTCTCGACAAGCATTTCTCATTAAAGTCATTCAGCATCTTCTTATAATCTGCCACTCTGCCACTAACGGTCTCGTAGGTGTTATACACGTTGAGACTGGTTCGCAAGGACTGATAGAGTATGTCGATAATATCAAAGGCACGGGTATATTTGTCCAGCTCCTTGTTGATGTCCTTGTAGCCTATATTGGCATCGCTGCTGTAATCATGCAAC
>CAMAHD010000144.1 GCA_945834405.1 uncultured Prevotella sp.
TTGCACTCCTGAAGGTCGATGAGGAGACGCTTGAACTTGCTGCCTTTCTTGGTCATCAGGCGACCCTCGAAGCCGTCGAGACGACCACCGATGATGCGGATACGACTACCATAGATTTCAGGACGTACCTCATCGAAGCTGTAGTATTCCACGTTGTTGTTGGCCGTGTTGACGGCATCCCTGAACTTCTCAAAGTCCTTGTGCCGCACACTCATGGCTTCATACTGCTTGCCGCCACGCACATAGCGGTATTGCAGCAGTGGCATCTCACGGACGATAGGATCCAACTCTTCCTTCGACTTATGGACGAAGACAAGGTCGGACATGTAGGGGACGAAACGTACAACACGCTTCCCGAACTCCTTAAACACAAGTTGTTTGAGAGGCACAAACACGCAGTCTACCATTCCAGGCATCTCCTGCAATTGCTTGTAAGCGGGGTTCTTGGCGTTTGGACGTGCCAAATCGCGCAACACATACCAGCGGTCGTCCACGATAATTTATAATTTACAAGTTATAATTCATTCATTGACTACAGAAGCGGAGGACATGCGAACGGAAATCAGATCATTATCACAGATTTTTCATCATTCTGCCCTCATTCTCAGTTTTTTGTTGTATCTTTGCAACAAGTGTTGCGAAGATAAGCTGCATCTCGGCAAAACACTCAAGCAAGCTTGGTGATTCTGCACTCGATTTGCATTATCTTTGCAACAAGTGTGGCGAAGAAAAGCTGCATAAGCCCGAATCCATACTAATCAATACTATAACAAATCAAATTTATGAACAACTTGAACAATCAAAACCTGAATCTTTTTGACAACAGAAGATTGAATCCTTGTGACAACTACTGTTTGCAGCGTATTTATGCAACCCTATTCTTCGCAGTCCTGATGATACTACCGATGATGGGTGCCGACAACAACCAGCGCCTCTGGTACAAGTCGCCGGCAAATCATTGGCTGGAGGCTCTGCCCATCGGCAACAGCCATATAGGAGCCATGGTCTTCGGCGGCACGGACGTGGAGGAGGTTCAGCTGAACGAGGAGACTTTCTGGAGCGGAGGTCCCCATAACAACAACAGTAAGACCTCCATCTACTATCTCAACGAGGTGCGCGACCTGATTTTCCAAGGCAGGGAGAAAGAGGCAGAAGGCATCATCAACCGCGAGTTCATCAAAGGACCACACGGCATGAAGTACCTGACGATGGGAAGTCTGAAAATCCGTTTCGGACATCAGCAGGTGGAGAACTACGAGCGCGAACTGGATCTGACGCAAGCCTTCAACCAAACATCCTATACTTCTCAGGGCGTGAAATATACACGTACGATATTCGCATCTCTTGCCGACGACGTAGTTGTCATGCGTATCAAGGCGAACAAAAAAGGCAAACTCTCGTTCACGCTCTCACACGACTGCCCTCTGCCCATATCTGTCTCAGCCACAGCCGACCCCCAGCCGAAAGCAAAAACAAACGGCATCCTGAAGGCTACGATAGAGGGTGTTGAACATGAGGGCATCCCCTCAGCGCTGACCGCCAAATGTCAGAGCGTGGTGACCACCGACGGCAGGATAGAGGCTGGCAAGGAGAGCATTACGGTCAAGGATGCTTCGGAGGCAATCCTCTATATGGCGGCTGCCACCAACTACGTCAACTACCATGACACGAGCGGGAATGCGGATGCCAAAAACAGCCAACGCCTCGAAGCTGCCATGAAACTCGGCTATCAGCAGCTGCTGAAAAGGCATACGGACAAATATCAGCACCTCTACAACAGGGTCAGACTATCGCTGCCATCGGACGACAGCAACCGCCAGCTTTCTACGGATGAACGCCTGCAGAAGTTCTACGGCAGCAACGACCAGGGCATGGTGGCGCTGCTTTTCAACTACGGACGCTATCTGCTCATCTCCTCTTCGCAGGAAGGCGGTCAGCCAGCCAACCTGCAGGGTATATGGAACAATCGTCTGAAAGCTCCCTGGGACAGCAAGTATACCATCAACATCAACACGGAGATGAACTACTGGCCAGCCGAAGTGTGCAACCTTTCTGAGACCGCTTCGCCACTCTTTGACATGATAAGAGACCTGAGCGTCACGGGGGCACAGACCGCACGAGAGATGTACGGATGTCGCGGATGGATGGCTCACCACAATACCGACCTCTGGCGCATTGCAGGACCCGTGGACGGTGCCAGCTGGGGGATGTTCCCCAACGGCGGAGGATGGCTTTCCACGCATGTCTGGGAGCATTATCAATATACACTCGACAGGGACTTCCTCAGAGACTATTATCCGATACTGAAAGGAGCCGCACAGTTCTATCTCGACTACCTGGTGGAGCGCGACGGCAAACTGCTGCTGCTGCCTTCTGTCTCGCCCGAACACCGCGGAAAGGGCAAGAAGAGCAACGTGACGGCTGCCTGCACGATGGACAATCAGATTGTGCATGACGTGCTCAGTCAAGCATGTAAAGCTGCCACGATTCTGGGTGAGGACTCTGCCTTCCGCGCGAGCCTGACGGCTGCCATCGCCAAGCTGCCCACGATGAAGATTGGCAAGCACGGACAGCTGCAGGAATGGATGGACGACCTGGACGACCCCAAGGACCAGCACCGCCACATCTCACACCTCTACGGACTCTATCCCTCCAGTCAGATAAGCCCCTTCAGGACTCCCGACCTCTGGAAAGCGGCTGCCGTGACACTGCGTCAGCGAGGAGACGAAGCAACGGGATGGAGTCTGGGATGGAAGACGAACTTCTGGGCGCGTATGCTCGACGGCGACCATGCCTATACTATCCTGAGCAACATGCTGCGACTGCTGCCCGAGGACAGCAAGACGAAGGATTATCCCGAGGGACGCACTTATCCCAATCTCTTCGATGCGCATCCTCCCTTCCAGATTGACGGAAACTTCGGTGCTACGGCTGGCATTGCCGAGATGCTGATGCAGAGCGAACGCGACAGCGAGACTGCCATCTTCCTGCTGCCTGCCTTGCCCGCAAAATGGAATCACGGCAGCGTGAGCGGACTCAAGGCAAGGGGCAACAACGAGGTGAGCATCGTATGGGAAAAAGGCAGACTCAAATATGCCACCATCCTTCCTTCCGAGACGACATCACTCGTCATCCGCACCAAGACTCCCATCAACGAGGGTACGCTACGGGCCGTTTACGACGAACTGGGTGTCTTTGAATACGTCGTTCATACCGAAGCCGGCAAAGCCATCAGACTCAGCGGCAAGGAGACGGAAAAGCACAGCTGAAACTGAACATGAATCATGCAGGTTAAATAATCAAAAATAATCAGACCCTTCACGCCACAGACCGAAAAAATATACTATTTTTGTAGGTGGATTGGGAAAGAGGGTCCCAAACGAAAAGGATTGTATCACTTAAAACCAAAGAAAATATGCTTAACAAAAAAGTAGAAGATGCGCTCAACGCGCAAATCAATGCCGAACTGTGGTCGGCTTATCTGTATCTGTCAATGTCTGCTTACTGTCACTCTATCGGTCAGCCTGGCATGGCAAAATGGTATGAAGTGCAGTTTGGCGAAGAGCAGGACCATGCCAAGATTCTGTTCAACTACATCAACTCTCGTGGCGGTCGTGTCGTACTGAGACCCATCGATGAGGTTCCCACCGAATGGAACGGCATTCTCGATGTCTTTGAGAGTACCCTGAAGCACGAACAGAAAGTGACTTCGCTCATCAACGACCTCTACGCACTGACACATGCCGAAAACGATTTCGCAACACAGAGCATGCTGAAATGGTTTATCGACGAGCAGGTTGAGGAAGAGGAGAATGCGCAGGAAATCATTGACAAAATCAAGATGATCAAGGATAACGGCTACGGTATCTACATGCTTGACAAGGAGTTGGGTGCCCGTACCTATACCCAGGCTTCACCTCTCTCCAGCTCTAAATAAGTAAGACTTTTTTCCCAAGTTCCTTCATGCGAGCTGCTTGAATCCTTTTCTCACATGCGATTCAAGTAAGTGATTTTTCTTCACTAAGAGGAGTTCGCATGAAGGACTTATTTTCTTTTTTCCAAACATCTTTTTTATAGATAATGAAGAAATACATTACGACAATGATGATGACTACAGTGCTGGCAGCGTGCTCGACAGGCAACAATGCCGGTCAGGAAGACGATTTCGAATACTGCAACGAACGCTTTGCCGACATCGAGATGCTTCGTTACAAGGTGGACGGTTTCGAGTCGCTCACGCTCAAGCAAAAGACTTTCATCTACTATCTACAGGAGGCTGCACTATGGGGCAGAGACATCCTCTTCGACCAGAACGGCAAGCATAACCTGGAAATCCGCAAGACGCTCGAAAAACTCTACACTGACTATCAGGGCGACAGGGACAGCAAGGACTTCAAGGCTTTCGAGGAATATACCAAGAGGGTCTGGTTCTCCAACGGCATTCACCACCACTATGGATGCGAGAAGTTTGTTCCCGGATTCAGCAGAGAGTGGTTCGTGGCTCAGACGGGTTGCTCCGACGAGATGGCTGAGATTATCTTCAACCCACAGCTACTGGCCAAGCGTGTGAACCTTGCCGAAGGTCAGGACCTCATCAAGACGAGTGCCTGCAACTACTATCAGGGCGTGACACAGGAAGAAGCAGAACAGTTCTACGCAGAACTGAAGGCTAAGGGAGACCAGAAACACCCCGTGATGTATGGCATGAACTCGACACTCGTGAAGGGTAAGGACGGAAAGATATATGAGGAGAAATGGACCACCTCGGGCAAATACGGCGCTTACCTCACCAAGATAGTGGAACTGCTACGCAAGGCTCGCGAATATGCGGAGGACGAACAGCAGAAGGAGGTTGTAGACAAGCTGGTGGCTTTCTACGAGACAGGCGACCTGAAGACCTTTGACGAATACAGCATCGCTTGGGTGGAGAATACGGCTCCCGTGGTGGATTTTGTCAACGGTTTCATTGAGTCTTACGGCGACCCTCTCGGACTGAAAAGCTCGTGGGAGAGCATCGTGAACATCAAGGACATCGACGCTACGAAACGCGCCGAAAAGCTGAGTGCCAATGCCCAGTGGTTTGAGAACCATTCGCCCGTGGCTCCTGAGTTCCGCAAGGAAAAGGTGAAGGGTGTCTCTGCCAAGGTTATCCGTGCTGCCATTCTCGGTGGCGACCTTTATCCCTCTACTGCCATCGGCATCAACCTTCCCAACAGCAACTGGGTGAGGGCTGAACATGGAAGCAAGTCGGTGACCATCGCCAACCTGACTCATGCTTATGCACAGGCTGCCAAAGGCGGAGGCATGATGGCTGAGTTTGCCGCTTCGAAGAAGGAGCTCGACCTGATGGACAAATACGGTGACATGACGGACGACCTGCATACCGACCTGCACGAGTGTCTCGGACACGGCAGTGGCAAACTGCTGCCTGGCGTAGACCCCGACAGTCTGAAGGCTTACGGAAGCACGATAGAGGAGGCGCGTGCCGACCTCTTCGCCCTCTATTATCTTGCCGATGACAAGCTGGTGGAACTGGGACTGCTTCCTGACAAAGAGGCTTACAAGGCTGCCTACTACAAGCAGATGCTCAACGGACTGATGACCCAGCTGGTCCGCATCAAACCGGGTGACCAGATAGAGGAGTCGCACATGCGCAACAGGGCTCTGATAGCACGATGGGCGTATGAACAGGGCAGGGGAAAGGCTGAAGGCGGCAAGGACGTGGTTGAGATGGAGAAGCGCGACGGCAAGACCTTCGTCGTCATCAACGACTACGTACAGCTGCGTGAACTCTTCGGCAAACTGCTGGCAGAGATTCAGCGCGTGAAGTCGACGGGTGACTTTGCCGGTGCTCGCGACCTGGTGGAGAAATATGGCGTGAAGATTGACCCAGCCTTACATCAGGAGGTTCTCGACCGTTATTCCAAGCTGAACATTGCTCCCTACAAGGGCTTCATCAACCCCGTCTATACGGCTGTCAAGGACAGCAAGGGAAACATCACGGACGTGACCGTCAGCTACGACGAAAGCTATGCTGACCAGATGTTGCGCTA
>CAMAHD010000145.1 GCA_945834405.1 uncultured Prevotella sp.
GTGCGCCAGACCGCACTGGAGCAGCATATCGAAAAGGAGGCTGAGAAGAAATACAATCCCTCTTTCCTCGAAGAAGCATCAGGTGCAGTCGGAGCTTGGCTACTCAATGCCGCTTCCACCGCAGGAGCCGGTGGTTTCTTCGGCCAGCTCGCCGTGGATGCAAGCGTAGAGGTAGCCAACCGCTATGCCCCAGGCCAGCAGGAAAACTATCTCAACCAGCAGAAGACCATCGGCAAACAGGAAGTAGCTGCTGCGAGCAAGAAGAAAGCCAACATCCCAGGATGGATGATGACACAGATGGGGTTCCGTGACATTGCCTACGCCACCGACACCCAGTTGGCCACCGCCGCATCATGGGCAGACAAAAATGCCAAACTCTACCGCGACAGGGTCAACCAAGCCCTTGAAGCCGGCCAGCGCACGGTGAAAGCCAGCGGAAAGACCAATCAGATGTCTGTGGCTGATGCCACCTTCCGTGCCATGCAGTACGAAGCCTTCTCCAAGGCAGTCAAGCAGGAGCAGACCGACCGCAAAAGCGGCAAGGATGCCGTGCATTATTCCAATATCGCTGAAGCAGAACAACATCCAATGACCACACAAGGCAATACATCAACATCAGAGCAATCCTCGCAACAGTCCACCGGTGACTACGGCGGCTGGAACACCCTCATGCAGTCTATGGGGCTGAATGGTATGGGTGACACGATGAACAACCTCGGTTTTACCTTGGCAATGCTCCCCGACATGCTTTTGGGCGTCTTCACCGGCAAGACCAAGTCCATCGGTCTGAACCAGCAGACCATGATGCCTTTGGCAGCCCTTATATGTGGTTCTTTTATAAAGAATCCGCTATTGAAGTTGCCGATGATGCTCTATGGTGGAGCCAGCCTTTTCAACAGTATGGGCCAGGAAGCCTTATCGGGTTACCGCAAAGAGCATCATGCCGTTACAACGGGACACTACAAGCGTTATGCCGACGAGGAATTGGACAAGCGCATTGCAAACCCGCAGATAGAAGGCAGTGTCCTGTTGATGGATATTGACAACGTCCCTCGCATTGTCACCCTGCCACAAAGTGTGATAGAAGCCTATCATGAAGGTGCGTTGACCGTCAATACCATTGCCAACCGCATTCTTGCCCACACTGACCAGATGACCACCGAACAGCAACGGTCACACACTTCATCCGAGCGGTATGAACAAAGTCTGGAGCGAGAGCATAGTCGAGGCATACGATAACGAACAAACATATTTTATTCCCTAATTTTTCACCATTAAACGATACGATCTTATGGCAGAAGAAACTATCCCCAAGAAATCGGGCGCAGAGCGACAGACTGAGATTCTTGTTGCCGTCCTTGAGAGAGCCGGTCAAAATGGAGGCGTTTTCCTGAACAGCTCCCAAAAACGTGTTCCTCACTTTTATGACAAGCCTATGCGCATCACTCCCGCCAACGCCCTCATCATGGCGATGCACAGTGACCAGGGCGGGTTCAAGACCAATGGGTACACCATGTACAACGAGACCCACAACCGCAGTGAAGCGGTGATGAAGGGTCAGAAAGGTGTGCCATTTGTGTGGACGAACCTCAATCAGTATGTCAACAAGGACAATGCTGATGAGAAGATAAGCCGTACGGAGTACAATGCTCTCTCTGATACAGACAAGGAGAAATACAGGGTTAATCCCCGTGAGGATGTCTACACTATCTTCAATATAGACCAGACGACCATGTCCCACGTCCACAAGGAGGAATATGGCAAGCAGTTGGAACAGTTCGGCAACAAAGAAACTAGAGCAGAGAACTCCAATGCCGACAAGCAGCTCCGCATGGATGTCAACCAGTTTATCCAGAGCATTAAGGACAATCTCGTACCTATCCGCAAGGATGCCACGGGCATTGCCCATTATGATTTCAAAAAAGACACGCTTCATATCCCTGCCCAAAAGGATTTCCCCTCCTATGCCGACTATGTCCAGGAAGTGTCGCGTCAGGTTGTCCATGTTACCGGCACTCCCCAGCGTCTCGGGCGTGAGGGGCTGCAACTGGAAGGCATGAAGCAGCCTACCCAGGAGCATCTGAGGCATGAGATGCTGGTAGAGGAACTCGCTTCCGCTCACAAGATGCTGGAGTTGGGGCTGCCTGCCAGACTGCGTCCTGCTACCATTGAGCAATTGTCAGACATTATAGCCCAGATCAAGGCCAATCCAGATATGGGCAAAAGTATCTTGCAGGATGTCAACCGCACTGTGGGCATGATCAAGAAGGCCGAGAACGGCGAGAAGATCAAACTCATAGAAAAACCTTCCGAGAAACGCCAACAGGCTTGGGCATCGCAGTTTCCGCTGGACAAAGTGCCGGAACGCTTTGCTCAGGTCACCATGTTGAAAGACGATGATGGCAAATGGACGTTGGTGGCCAAGCCAGAGAACGACCGCACCGTTGCCGTCCATCCCTCCAAAGAGGATATCAGCATGTACTTCGACATGATGAAGAATGACCATGACGAAGCGCACATCAACGACTTCCGCACCCAGTTTGCACAGAAATACTATTCCGTTGTGGCTACCCACCCTGAGAAGGAGGTCAACCTCTTCCGCAGTGGAGCACCTCAGGAGTCGCTCGACATGATCAACAAAGTCAATGCCTTCAAGACCAAAGACAGCAAGATACTGCTCGTGGCCACCATCGGTGACGAGAAGCAGAAACCGGTGGAAATCAACCAGTCTCAATGGCAACGTCTCTGGCTTGCCGATGACAAGAAGGAGTACAAAACCCATCTTGCTGCCATTCTCTATGCTGATGTGCTGGCTGCAAAGCGTGGCGATGTAAAGCAGAATACCGCTGAGACAGAGAATAATAAGCGAGATATGAACGAGACGATTGTCGTGCCGCCTATCCTCCGTCAGTATAACGACCTGAAGAAGAAGCACCCTGATGCGATGCTCCTGTTCCGTTGCGGTGACTTCTACGAGACCTACAAGGACGATGCCGTCAAAGCCTCCAACATCCTGGGCATCACCCTCACGCGCTATTCCCAGCGCAAAGAGGAAGACGGTTCGGCCTTGCGCATGGCAGGTTTCCCATACCATGCCCTCGACACCTATCTGCCGAAACTCATCCGTGCCGGTGAGCGTGTAGCCATCTGCGACCAGATTGAGCAGAACCGCAAACCGCAGCAGAGCGAAGAGGCAAAGCCCGAGCAGAAGCAGGAGGTGAAAGAGACCGTAGCACGTCAGGAAGAACATCATCGCAGTATGCACCGATAACCGCACCATGGCATGAAAGCATCAAGGCAATCTTATATCGACAACTATGCCGAGTACGCCATGGAACAGATGCGGCGGTATGGCATACCTGCCTCCATCACCTTGGCGCAGGGCATCATCGAGTCTGCCGACGGCCAGAGCACCTTGGCGCAGACCGCCAACAACCACTTCGGCGTGAAGGGTACATTCAACGGCAATTACGTACTTGCCAATGACGAAAAGCCCAACGAGCGATTCAAGAAGTATGACAATGTGGGACAGAGTTACGAGGACCATTCCAAAGTCCTCATGGCTTCCCGCTATCAGCGTTATGTCGGCAGTCTCTCGCCAGATGACTATCGAGGTTGGGCAGCCGGCATACAGAAAGGCGGCTACGCCACGGCGAAGAGCTACTCCAGTACCATAGTGAGTGTCATCGAAGGGGCAAACCTGCAGAAATACGACCAGATGGTCATGCAGCAGATGCGTGCCGAAGGGCGGCAGTTTGGTGTACAGTCCAATCCTCTGTCTACGGAGCAGAAGACCGCCACCGCTTCTGTCAGCCAAAACTCAGGTTACTCTATGCCGGTAAAGCGTGACGAGTTCATGCTCATTACCTCACCCTATGGCTCCCGTGAAGACCCTATCAATAAGGGAACGACGCAGATTCATCATGGCATCGACATCAAGACACACAAGGACAACGTGTTGGCCACAGAGGACAATGGCACTGTCATTGGCGTTGACCACCGTACCACCACAGGTGGCGGCAAGACTGTCACAGTGGAATACTCCCGTGAGGACGGCTCCAAGACCCGCGTGCAGTACATGCACCTGAGCGAGATTGCCGTCAAAAAAGGCGATGTGGTAAATGCCGGACAGAAGTTGGGGGTGACTGGCAACACTGGCACACGCACCACAGGTGAGCATCTTCATCTGGGTGTCATCAATGTCTCTACTGACAACAAACTGCAGTGGGTCAATCCAGCAGCCTACCTTGCCCAAGTAGCCCAAAAAGGCAACCTTGCCATCGAGGCGCAGTATAACGGCAAAGACCTATTGGCAGACTATAAGACCGGAGAAACTAAGGTTTCGAACTCCGACGAACAGACTCCTGAAAGCTGGATGAACCGGCTGTTGCATTCCGACGATGCAGCACTGGGTCTGAATAGCGGTGAGGACAAAGGGCTGTTGGGCAATCTTATGGAGATGTTCATGACGCTGCTTATGCTTGCCATGCAAATTGAGGGAAAGAGTAAGGAACATCAGATGCAAGCCGTCAGCGATGCTTTGGTCAACCGACGTATAGACATCAGCAGTATGGTGCCGAATATGCAGGCAGCCTCGCTCTCTATCACCGGCAACAGCAAGCTCATTCTCTCTGTCCATGACGGCAAGCAGGAATACTCACACGAATTGACCGAAGCGGAGCGCAACAATATCTCACAGGTACTACATAGCGACAGCGATGACCTGACGAAGCAACAACGACTGGGTGGTATTATCAGTGCCATAACCTATGCCCATCAGGCAGCCAGCAATTACGAGCGTATTGATGCCGAACGTCAGTCGCAGGAGCATACCTTACAGCGAAAGTAATATCATCAAAATCCAAACAATATGATAAAAGCAGAAGTAAATGTAACGGGTACGGTGAAGCGCAATGCCGGCATCCGTACCGACAGGAACAACAATCCTTATCTGTCACTCATACTGACAGTGTGCTTGCCCGATGCCAAGCAGACCAATCATAGCATCGATGTTTTTGTATCTCTTCCCAATGCACGTCAGGAGGATGTGTACACCTACACTGAGGGCTCCCGTCTCACCGTCAATGGAAGTATGGACTTTCGCAAAAAGGAAGAGGAATTGCAATTCTACCTGACTGGCAACCTTGTATCCATCGAGAATGTGACTGACTTGGACGCCATCGGAGGCACCATGACGTTCCGTGGCCACCTGAAGAAGGAAAATGTCTATGAGCAGAAGACTGACAAGAACGGCCATCCGTACATCGTGTTCTCAGCCTATTCCTCCGAGAAGGTGGGTGAGAGTTTTGTCAGCACCTGGGTAAACTTCATGAGATTCCCCGAAAAAGATGCAGACATCAGCTCTATCCTTCCCGATTGGATGCGTCCGAAATCTCATGTGGATATTACGGGCGACTTGCAGGTATCATCGTATGGTGGCACTGTGCGTCTGTCCTGCCGTGTCAGGGATATTCAGGAGCATGTTTATGTCCAACAGTAATCCATAGCGTATGAAGAAAAGCAGTTACACCCCGAAAACAGACGGACAGAGTGCGGAAGACCGTGCCCTGTCCACCTTCGCTGAGCTGATGATTGAGAAAATCACTAATCTTCAAAGCGACTGGAAGAAACCATGGTTCTCTCCGCAAGCAGCCCAGATGCCCATGAACCTTAGTGGGCGCAATTACAATGGCATGAATAGTGTTGTTCTCATGCTTATGCAGGAAAAGAACGGCTGGCAGACCTCCCGTTATGCCACCTTCGACCGCATTGTCAGCATGAACTTCACCAAGGGCAAGGATGGCAAGTCAGTGCCTGCCGTGGATGCCGATGGCAACAAACTCCCTCATGTGGGCATCAACAAGGGAGAGAAGAGCACTCCGGTTATGCTTACCACTTTCACTTGTGTCAACCAGGAGACGAAGGAGCGCATCAAGTATGATGACTACAAGCAGCTATCGCAGGAAGAACGTGCCAATTATGCCGTCTATCCCAAGCTGCAGGTCTATAATGTCTTCAATCTGGACCAGACCA
>CAMAHD010000146.1 GCA_945834405.1 uncultured Prevotella sp.
AGACCTTTTGAACGTACGTCCAGAGAATGCATGGTCGTACCTATTGACTCAAAAAGTCGGTACTCTGTTTGGTTATGTCGGGTAAATAACATAATTTTGCAGAATAATATTGCTAACGTATCATTCAAACTATACAAAAATTGTTATTCGACAAGATCAATCCCCAATTATGGAACAAAATGAATATGTAAACAATCCGATCTTCCAGCTATGGGCGGTATATGGCACCAAGCTGTCCAAGGGAGAGATTCTGAGTATGGCCAGAATCTTGGGCGTGAAGTTGAAAAATGCGGGTTCTTTTCTCGATCCGTTCCTGAAGGCGGGGATCGTCGTGGTGCGCGAACAGTCAGTTCCTCAATACTATTCCATCCAGTCCACGGTATGGTTGAAGATCATCAAGAGCATGGATGTGAAGACGTATCAGAAGATGAAAGGCAATGCTGTCGGCAACATGATGTACCAAAGGGAGTTAAACTTCGCCTTTTCCGAAGCTGTCAATGCGTATTTCAACCACCAGCCCTTCGAGCATCTGATGGCACCTTTGAATGTGGAATTCAAATATTTCGTCAGTAGTGCTTTCTGCCACACACTGGTGCAGGAACTCAGGAACGAGGAATCCCTGATACCCATCCTGAAGACCTTGTCCGGCACCTGGCATGAACATCTTGCCGACTGGTATTCCGACGACCTGGCTTATTTGCGATATACCGACAGTACCCTCAAGGCCATACGTGAAATCTTCATAGACAATCCATCGGTAGAGGATGCAATGAAAATCACAATGCAAAACCGGATGGGCATCTACGTTGATTTTGTCAATGGGGGGAATTATAAGGAAGCCCTAAGCAAAGTCAAGGGAAACATGCGGCTCACGCAGTGTTATGAAGCTGTCGCATACCTGCAGCAGGGTGACTATGACAAGGCGTTCAAACAGTTTGTCTCTGTACTGAGAGGAACCAAACAGAAACTGATACACGTTGATATCTTCGATTTCTATTATGCCATTGCCATGGCCAACAGCTCGCTGAGTTCTGCCAAGACCAAGATGGAGTCGTTGCTGAAATCGGAAGAGCTGGCACACGCTTTTATGCCAGCCGTGGAGATTATCCTGAAGATGGCCAAGGGAGACAAGAATTCCCTGTCCGCAGCCTGTGCCTATAAAGACAGCTACAGGCCTGTCGCCTCTGCTCTTGCGCTTCTGGCGATTGAACATTATCAGATAGACAACAAGGCACTCCGGGCCAGCTGGGTGAAGAAGGTGCTGGACATGCCTTCCGTTTTGCTGAAGATGGAACTGTCGGACGTGTTGCCTGAGCTGGAGGGAGAAAAGCTAGAGCTGAGAAGGCTCACGGGGATGCACCCTACGCTGCCTGCCTATACGGAGAGACCAGAATGGGACATCAAGCTTGACGAACTGCTGGGACTCTACAACAAGGGGGACGGGAAGACTGCCTCTACTGCCAGGACCGGAAGCCAGAGCCGTATCATCTATAAGGTGAATACCAGCAGCAACACGGTGACCCCGGTGGTGCAGAAGAGCAAGGACGGCATCAGCTGGACGGCTGGGCGCAATGTGTCGCTTGAGAATTTCTCGAAGGGAAAGACTGAGGGAATGCAGCCTGAAGACAGGGCCGTAGCGGCCTGTGTCAACTGCTATTCCTACGGGTGGTATGGAAGCGTCTCCTACGAACTGGGGGGCAACAAGGCCATTGCAGCGCTTGTGGGACATCCGTTGGTCTTTGATGCGCATACCAACCGTCATCTCGATGTGGTGATGGACAAGCCCCAGCTTTTCGTGAGTCTCAAAGGCAGTAGCTATCATATACATACGGACATAGACATCGATGCACTGGAGAACAATTTCTGCGTCACGCATCAGAAAGGGCAGAGCATCAAGGTGGTGAAGGTGGACGGCAATCTCAAACGAACCATTGAGGCTCTCGGGCAGATAAGCATCCCCAAGGAGGCAAAGGAAAAACTGACCCGCCTGCTGGAGGTTCTCAGTGGCTCGATGATTGTGATGAGCGACCTGCTGAAAAACAGTGAGAACATCGCCTCGAAGAAGTCCCATCCCGAAACGGTGGTACAGCTGCAGCCCTCAGGCGAGGGCATACGATGCTCTATCATGGTGAGGCCTTTCGGTAAGATACCTCCCGTCTGCAAGCCCGGTAAGGGTATGCAAGTCATCAGTACCGCCATCGACGGGAAGCAGGTGCAGACCAAGCGCAACCTGAAGAAGGAGAAGGAGAACTCAGAGGCGGTCAGGGCACTGATGGTGGATTATGAGGAGGATAGCTATCAGGAGAACTCATGGATGCTGATGCCGGAGGAATGTCTGGAACTGCTTGACAAACTGAGGAACATGGGCGATTGCTGCGTGACGGAATGGCCGGAGGGCGAACGCTTCAAGGTAGGCTATGCTCCGTTGCAGCCTTCATCGTTCCATCTTTCCGTCAACAGTGTGACCAGCTGGTTTGAGCTGAAGGGCGAGGTGACCATCAGCGACAAGGTGAAGATGAAGATAGCCGACCTCATGGACCGCCTGGCTGAGGCCAAGGGCAATTTCATACGGGTGGGCGATGAGGAGTATGTCAGAATCAGCACCGATCTGCGTCGGCATATCGAGTCCGTCGGCAGGATGGCTACGCGCAACCGCAATGCGATGCGGGTCTCCACCTTCAATGCGCAACAGTTAGAGGAGCTGGCGGGATGCGGCATGGACGTAAAGACCGACCAGACTTTCACCACTCTCATTGGCCGTATCAAGGAGGCTCAGGAGGCTGACATCAGAATCCCCAGGAATATCCAGGCAGACTTGCGCAGCTATCAGAAGGAGGGATATGTTTGGATGTCGCGTCTGGCGATGTGGGGAGCCGGTGCCTTGCTGGCCGACGATATGGGATTGGGAAAGACGGTGCAGACCATCACCCTGCTGTTGAGCCGTGCCAAGGAGGGGCCGCAGTTAGTGATTGTGCCCACTTCGCTCATACTCAACTGGAAGGAGGAGACGGAGCGCTTTGCGCCCGGTCTCAATGTCCTTTTGCTCAACCGTGCCGGCGAGGACCGCAAACGCATGATTGATGAAGCCAAGGCCTTTGATGTGGTGGTGACCACCTACGGCCTGCTCATCACGGAGGAGGAAAAACTCCAATCACGCACATGGCATACCATCGTGCTCGACGAGGCCCATACCATCAAGAACAAGGAAACCAAGATGTCCAAGGCGGCCATGGAACTGAAGGCCGATTTCCGCCTGCTGCTGACAGGCACACCGTTGCAGAACCACGTGAGCGAACTGTGGAACCTCATGCAGTTTGCCAATCCGCATCTGTTGGGCACATACCAGGAGTTTACCGACCGATTCCTCCTGCCCATAGAGCGCGACCACAACAAGGAGCGGCAACGCCTGCTGAAGAAGGTGATAACGCCCTTTGTCCTGCGCCGTACCAAGAACGATGTACTCAACGAGCTGCCTGAAAAGACGGAGATAACGCTTAAGGTGAATCTCTCTGAAGAGGAGTGGGCCTTCTATGACAATCTGCGGCAGAAGGCATTGGCCAGCGTGGAAGACCAGAATGCAACGGCCATGCAGGCCTTGGCGGAGATTACCCGACTGAGGCAGGCGGCCTGCAACGTCCGTTTGGTGGAGAAGGGGATGCAGATAGAATCCTCCAAGCTCAACAGTTTCATGGACTTGACCGACAATCTGCACTCCAACCATCACCGTGCCTTGGTGTTCAGTCAGTTCACTTCCCATCTGGCTTTGGTCAGGGAGGAGTTGGACAAGCGGGGCATTGAATACCTTTATCTTGACGGCTCTACACCTGCCAAGGAACGTATCCGTCTGGTAGAGGAGTTCCAGCATGGTGACATGCCGCTTTTCCTGATCAGTCTGAAGGCAGGCGGACTGGGGCTTAACCTTACCGCCGCTGACTATGTAATACACCTCGACCCGTGGTGGAATCCTGCTGTCGAAGACCAGGCCAGCGACCGTGCCTACCGTATCGGACAGCAGAAGCCGGTGACCGTCTATCGCATCATCGCCGCCGACACCATTGAGGAGAAAATCATCGCTCTCCACCAGACCAAGAAGAACATGGCTGATGCCTTGTTGGAAGGGGGCGACGTCAGTGCCAGCATGAGTCGTGAGGAGATGATTGAACTGCTCAAGGAGCTGTAGTCGAAGTTGTCTGTATAACAGCGAACTAACGACAACGGGGACAACGATGACAACTACAGGTGTTGTCACAGGTTGTCCCCGTTGTCGTTAAGTGATGGTAAAAAATCACTTGGTGGATTTGTGCTTGTTGCACAGGCGTTTGATCCAGAGGTAATAACCGGTAAGGGGTAGGGTGGCACCCAGCAGTGAGACAATGAAATTGATGATGCGGGTGAGCATACCGCCCCAACAGCCCGTGTGGACTGTATAGACGGCACTGCGTACCTTGCCAGAACGATCCTGCTCGGCATAGGGGGTGCAGGATGTAATCTCACCGCTGCGTCGGTCATATTCGTAGTTGTCTGTCGCCCTCATGCTGTTGCGCCCGGCGGGAACAACCTTGGCGGATTCCTTGGACAGTGTGATGGCCTGATAGCCGGGATTCCGGGAAGCCAGCTCTTCAAGGACGCTCTGCCAATGGCGATAGGGAGAGCGGTGCCATCCGCCTCCATGACCTTCGCCGAATGAACCGTGGAATCCTTCACCATGCCGGCGGCCATCCCGATGATGTCCGTTGCCTTCATGTCCATCCCTGCCATGTCCATTCCGTCCGTCCCCTTCCTGAGCGTTGCCTCCTCTGTTTGAGTGGGCGTTGCCTCCTTCGTTGGATTCTACGCCAAACAGGGCATAGAAGCCTGTGCGATACCAGGAGAATGACCAGGTGAGACCCGTCAGGGCGATGGCGAGCAGGAAGATGGTGGCGTAGATGCCTCCTGCAACATGCAGGTCGTGCCAGAAGCGGCGCCAGCCTTTGGTTACGCTGATGGTGAGGCTTCGGGTGAGCGGCTTGTTGCGGTTGGTCAGCCACATCAGTATGCCTGTCAGCAGAATCAATACCAGGACAAGGGTACTCATGCCTGTCAGGAATTTACCCAGCGAGAAACCGTCGTTGCCCGATGAGCCCATCAGCCAGCGGTGGAGGTGGAACATCACGTCGAAGAAAGGAAGACGCTCGTTCTTGCCAGTCACTTCTCCTGTATAAGGGTCCACATAGACGGAAGCACGGCGGGGCTTGCTCAGAGCCACCTGCCATGTGCGTTCTTTGTCGGGCGATACGGTGACACTGGAGATGCTGACGGAGTCGGGTAGTGTTTCCTCTACAGCCTCCATCAGTTCCTGCATGGGCAGAGGTTCCGCCTTGACCTCCTTGACATAGTAGAGGTCGTGGCGCAGCATCTCTGTGATTTCCTTCTCGAATACGAGCATGGCACCCGAGAAGCATATTGCGGTAATGATCAGTCCGAAGGGGACTGAAAGCCAGAGATGAATCTCTCTGAAAACCTTTTTGATCTGCATGATTTCTTTAGTTTGAGTGTTGTTTGATCGGTAGATGATGTTATTCTGTCAGTTTTCCTACGGCGGTCACGGTGTTGGTCTCCACCTGCAAGCCACGCACGGCCTGGGCTGTAACGGGGTTGATCTGGTAGATGGCAGGGTGGCCGTCGCTCGTCATGACGGGCATGTAGATATAGCCGCCGTCCAGATAGGGCATCTTGCCGAAGTCTGTAATCTTGTCGGTGGCAGGCAGACCGTTTACGAAGGTCAGCTTGCCCGTGTCTCCATTGAAGATAGCCAGTTCGGTGGCTACATAACCGCTTTCAGAGAAGGGACGGTCGTACATGCGGAGCAGGAAATAGTTGCCTCCTGCGTGCCAGCAGCGCAGGAACGATTTGCCGCCGCTTTGTGCCTCAATGCTGTAATAATAGTCGGTATCAAACTGGGTGGCTCCGGCCTTGATGCGCACTACGCCTGCATCGAGCTTGGTCTGCTGGCGAGGGTCGGTCAGTGTC
>CAMAHD010000147.1 GCA_945834405.1 uncultured Prevotella sp.
CAACCATCTCGTTGAAACCATAGTCCAGGGAATAGTTGGTGCCGATGTTGAAGCCGCTGGTAAGGTCATCGAGCGTCACGGGACTGACACCCGTGATGAAGACACGCTCGATACTCGAATAAGTGCCAGACTTGATGGTGTCGAAGAAGGTGCGCAGGTAGCCTGTGCCGTGCGTCTCTCCCTTGTATTCATTCAGACGGGCGGCATCGGAGAGGATGTGGTTGGTGAAGTGGTCGTACTCGTCGATAAAGAGATAAATCTTGGCATCTGTCTTTCGTGCTTCCCTATACAGATGGTCAAGCTGTTCCACACAACCGTTTTTCTTATTCATCTCTTCTTTGATGCCCTTGGGCAAGTACTGCTCATAAACATCGCAGAAATAATTGAATTCTGTATTACAGATTGCATCCAACGCACTGCGGTAATTGCCCAAGTCGGCATTCACTACGGCAAAGTTGAGATAGATGACAAGATACTTGTTGTGGTTGGGCGTAGGGTTTTTGCCTATATAGAGGTCGCCATAGAGTCTCTCGAACTTATTGGCAGCATTGATGTCGTAATAATGGTGCAGCATCGACATAGTAAGACTCTTGCCGAAACGTCGGGGACGGATGAAGAAAAAGAATCTGTTTGAATTTTCAACTTTTTCTATAAATCTTGTCTTGTCTACATAGTAATAGTTATCCTCGCGTATAGCCACGAAGTTCATCATACCGTATGGTATGCGCTTTGCCTCTTGTTTGGGTGTCCTTTCTTCCATAATAGCGATGCTTGATGGTGTCTGCTGCAAAATTACAACTTTTATTTCAAACCTCCAAATACGCTAAGCAAACATATTGATTTATAAGGATAAGTTATGTCTAATTAAAGGTGTGTTCTGTCAATTAGCTTGATGTAAAGCGTCTACCCCCAATTACTATTTTTCAGAGATGTAAATTGTCAGTAACCACCTTTAGTGTACCAATATAGCTCAAATAGATGTGAGCCGATAAAAAAGATGCCACTACTCATCAACGAGCAGTGGCACCCAAGCCTATGTTTAACTAAAAATCCTATTCTTTATATGGATTCGCTATCGCGAAAGTTTGTTCCATTTAAAAAAGAAAGTTTAGGGAGCCTCACGGCGACCTATGTTATCCACATTTAAACTTTCTTTTTACCAATAACTAAAAACCTAAAACTATAATTTTTTACTACTAACCTAAAACAATCTATTAACCTTTTGACGATGCAAAGGTACGCATATTTCTCGTCTGTTGCAATAAATTATCTCATAAATGTAAGCAAAAACCCTTTGTTCTTGATATAAATCAAAGGTTGTTTGCGCACACAACAGAGATTTTGATATTATTTCTTCGTCAGCTTCTGGATAATCAAATCGCTTAACAAGAGTATCAATATCAGTATTCGAAAAGTAAAAGTGATGCTTTCAAAGGTACGGAAACAAATGTCATAGATAATGAATATGCTGGCGATGAAATCCAGTTGGGTATTCAGTACCAGCTCGTTCCTGAACCGACTCACAATCTTTTTGTAGCTGAGAATCATCAGTACAATCAGCGTCAGCATCAGCATGTTGAAGATGATGAATATCACGCTCATGATACTGACATCGCTGTTCAGCGACAATGCAATGGCTATACATGAAATACTGGTAACAAGTATCATCGGAATGGTGAAGCAGAGTGGGGCTTTCTCTTCTCCGGAAGGAATATCCTTCAGATGACTGCTCCATACTGATATGTCGCTGCACGCAAAGGCAATGGCAAGTGTATAGAGCATGTGGCTGATAAGGTTGCCGGATGTGTCGAGGGAACAGATGCCCAAGGCACCGAAGAGTAATAGCCAGTCTAATAGTAGGGTGGTAACCCTGGTGTTGGGACGTCTGATATTGAACAGACGGGGCAGGCAGACGATGGCAAGCACACACAATACAAGCACCGCTCCGCTGATAAAGGGCGAGATGTCGTACTGGCTCAATGCCACAGCAGAGAGGGCTATCAGACAGGTGCCCAAAGTAAATTTGTCGTAACCCAGTTCTTTTTTCATATTCTTCTGTTTGATGGTTTCATGTTCTCTTGGTGCAAAAATATAAAAACAGATTTGTTCTGCCAAGAAATCGAAAGAAAAATAACGAATATTAAAAGGGGCATTTCCAATCATGGAGATGTCCCTTTGATGATGGTAGTCTAATGATTACTTCTTATTTCAGTTCCAGAATTAGGGCTTGTCGGGCTTGAAGCTCGACAGGCGCTGTCAGCTGGAAGCTCTTTCCCGTTAATACATCCTTCGCTTGGGTATGCTGACCTATCACTTCCTGGTAACGCTTGGGGTTCAGGCTGTTCTTGCTGCGCTTGCCGTTGAGGATGGTCAGTACGGTCTTGCCTTGATACTGGCGTGCAATCACATAGATTCCCTGATAAGGAATGAATTGTGTCTGCGTTCCTTTGGTAATGACTTCGTTGCCTTGACGCCAGTGGAGCAGACGACTCAGCCAGTCGAACATGGCGTTCTCTGCCTGGGTGCGCCCTTCGCGTGTAAAAGCATTCTTGGTGTCACCGGGGAAGCCTCCGGGAAAATCCTTGCGGACATGTCCGTCTGTCACCTCCTTGGTTCCGTTCATCAGAATCTCCGTGCCGTAATACAGTTGGGGAATACGGTTGATGGTGAGCAGCAGGGCGAGTGCCTGCTTCAAGGCGGTGGAATCCTTACCCTTACCTAAAAAGCGGTCTGTATCGTGGTTGTCCAGGAAGGCCATGACGCTGGACGGATTGGGGTAGAGATAGTCGTATACCAGACTGTTATAGATGCGGTTGAATCCCTTCCACCAGTCGTCTGTCTCTTCGTTTTTGGCTTGGTTGATACGGTCGTAGAAGGCGAAGTCCATGACGCTGGGCAGGTAGCTGTTCTTCGCTGACAGCTTGGAGTCTTTCTGCCAAGCAGCTGTATAGGCTGGTTCGGTAACCCAAGTCTCTCCTACGGTATTGAAGTGAGGATATTCGAGATGGAGTCGTTTCATCCAGTGTGCCATGCCGTCGGCGTCTGCATAGGGATAGGTGTCCATACGGATGCCGTCGATACCAACCGTTTCAATCCACCATATACTGTTCTGAATCAGATAGTCCATGACATATTTGACGCGCTGGTTCAGGTCGGGCATCGTAGGAACAAACCATCCGTCGACAGTCTCATGCAGGTCTATCTTGCTGGCGTATGGGTCGACAACAGGCGTGAGTTTATAGGAGGTTTGTACATACGCATCATTGACTTTTGCTGCTCCGTCCATCGTGTTCAGCTCTACCGACTTTGCCTGGTTTTCGGGCAGTAGCCATTCGGGTGTATTGAACCAGTCCTTGCTGGGCATGTCTTTCACCCAGGGATGTTCAAAGCCGCTATGGTTGAAAATCATGTCCATGACAATCTTCAGTCCTTTCTCATGGGCTTCGTCACACAAGCGACGATACTCTTCGTTAGAGCCAAAACGTGGGTCTACACGGTAGTAGTTTGTGGTTGCATAGCCATGATAGGTGCTTTGCGTGCCGTGGTCGGGCGAGTCATTCTCCAGAACAGGTGTAAACCACAGGGCAGTTACACCCAGTTCTTTGAAGTAATCGAGATGCTGACGTATTCCTTCCAGGTCGCCACCATGGCGCAGACTCGGCTCTGTACGGTCGTTCCTGTAAGCCTGCATGCCCTTGATCTGGTCATTGTCTGTGCGACCAGAGGCAAAGCGGTCGGGCATCAGCATGTAGAGTACATCGGCATTGCTGAAGCCCTTGCGGTCTTCACCTTTCATTTCGCGGGCTTTCAGTTCATATTCGACCTTCTTCTTCGACTTTCCCTGAGTGAAGTTCAGGACCATCTTGCCGGGTTGGGCACCTTCCAGATTCATGTATACCAGCAGGTAGTTGGGACTGTCCAGTCGTACGAGACTGTCAATTTTGACACCTGGATAATCGGTTGTTACATCTGCTGTCTTGATGCCTTCTCCGTAAACCATGAGCTGCAGGCTGGCATCTTTCATGCCGGCAAACCAGTTGCCCGGTTCAATCTTGTCTATCTTTACAGCTGCATTCATACTCAATGTAGTGCCCAAAAGGAGGGCGGTTAATATTTTTTTCATACGTATCTCGTGAGAATGTTATTGTTGATAGATAATCAGTGCCTCCTGTGGGTTGACGTTCACTTCGGTCATCTCTTGGATGCCCGACAGGTCTATGCGTCCTCCCTGACATACGGAAGTCCACTTGCCTGCCGGAACGCTTATTTTCTGTGCTGTCTTGTTGGCATTCAGTATGACGATGATGTCTTTCCATGAGTCACCGTTGGCATGTCCTTTCAGCCGGAATGCCACTACGTTGCTGGGTGTCTTCAGAAATTCCAGATGTTTGCGCACCAGGTCGGCATCACCCATGCGGAAGGCTGGATGATTGCGTCGGAGTTCCATCAGTCCGCGATAGTAGTCGAACACCTGGGGGTACTTGCCCAGGTTGTTCCAGTTGAGCACGTTGATACTGTCGGGTGAGCAATAGCTGTTGTGAACCCCTTTCTTGTCGCGCAGCATTTCTTCGCCCGACAGGATGAAGGGGATGCCCTGTGAGGTGAATACGGCTGTTTGTGCCAGCAGGTCCAGTCGGATCAGTTCGTCCGTCTGTATGCCGGGGATGCTTGCCTTCAGACGGTCAACTAAGCACATGTCGTCATGACAGCTGACATAGCTGACCATTTGGGTGGGCGAATTGGTCCAGGCTTCCTTGCTGTAGTTCACCTTGCTCATATCTATCTGTGGGTGGCTGATGGCTCCTGCTATACCAAACCTGATGCTCTCCTCAAAGCCGGGAAGTCCAGCCAGGAAGGCACCCTGATGGTCATCATTGAAAGGACCGCGCAGAGCATCACGCATATCATCACAGAAAGCACCTATGCCATCCAGCTGGCGGGTATTGGCTTTCATTGCCAGCTTCTCGTTGGGGTAGGCACAGCTGCCGGCACTCCATCCCTCGCCATAGACATAGATGGAAGGGTCTATTTCGTTCAGAGCCTTGCGGATGAGGTTCATGGTCTCGATGTCATGGATGCCCATGAGGTCGAAACGGAATCCGTCAATATGGTATTCATTAGCCCAATAGAGTACGGACTCGATCATGAACTCGCGCATCAGTTTCTTTTCGCTTGCCGTTTCATTGCCGCAACCGGAACCGTTCGATTCCTTGCCGTCTGTTGTCGTGCGGAAGTAATAACCGGGATAGGTCAGGTTGAAGTTGCTGCCCTCTGTATTGAAGGTGTGGTTGTATACTACGTCGAGAATGACGCGGATGCCAGCCTGATGCAGAGCCTGAACCATTTGCTTGAACTCTCTGATGCGAGTCTTGGGACAGGCTGCGTCGGTAGAATAGGAGCCTTCAGGCACATTGTAGTTCAAAGGGTCGTAACCCCAGTTATACTGTGGGGTTTCGGGTTTAGACTCGTCTACTGAGGCATAGTCGAAAGAGGGCAGGATGTGTATGGCATTCACGCCAAGGTTCTTCAGATAATAGACAGCCTTGGGTTCAGAGAGAGCAAGGAATTTTCCTTTGTATTGAAGTCCCGAAGAAGCATCTACTGAAAAGTCACGATGGTGTAGCTCATAGATAACCAAGTCGGCTGGAGACTTGGTCAAGGGACGGCTGTCGCAGCACCATCCTTCCGGGTCTGTTTCCTTCAGGTCGATGATGGCTGCTCGCCTGCCGTTTGTTCCCACAGCCTTGGCAAAGACTCCGGGAGTTTCGTCCATCGTCTTCTGCTTGGTTTCCACCTGGAAGGTGTAGAACATTCCGTTCAGGTCGCCCTTGACATCAGCTGTCCAGAGGTCAACTCCCGTCTTTTTCATCTTGACGGTCTTGATTCGTTCGCCGTCTACACCTTTATTATATATATACACCTTGACGCTTTTAGCCTTGGAGGGAGCGTTGAGTTTGAACGATGTCTGTTCTTTGGTGTATGTCATCTCATTGAATGT
>CAMAHD010000148.1 GCA_945834405.1 uncultured Prevotella sp.
ATCATCAGCGACAATCACGGAAGCATCATCCATCAACACAGAGCAACGACATGAATAAGAGTTTTTTGGAATATGTGGCTGCGGACATTCTGCAGAAATATGGCAAAGACCTGTCAGACATCGCCCTCGTCTTTCCCAACAAGCGTGCCAGTCTGTTTATGAACGAGTATCTGGCTCGTTGTGCCGGCGAACCCGTGTGGAGTCCCGACTATATGACCATCAGCGACCTCTTCCGCCAGCACTCCACGCTCGAAGTGGCCGACAACCTGAAGCTCGTTGCCGACCTCCATCGCTCCTTCTGCCACTGCACCGGCTCCGCGGAGACGCTCGACCGTTTTCTCGGCTGGGGCTTGCTGCTGCTGTCCGACTTTGACGACATGGACAAGAACATGGCTGATGCCCGAAAGGTGCTCGCCAACGTGAAGGACATACACGAGATGGACGACCTGAGCTATCTGACCGCCGAACAGCAGGAACTGCTCCGCCACTTCTTCAGCTGTTTCGACAGCGACCACCTGACGGAGATGAAGAAACGCTTCCTGAATCTCTGGTCCCATCTCTACGACATATACACCGACTTCAACCAACGCCTGCACCGACAGGGACTGGCATACGAGGGTGCCCTATATAAAGAGGTGGCTGTCGACCCCGGCCTTCACTTCACCCACCGCCACTACCTTTTTGTAGGCTTCAATGTGGTTCAGAAAGTGGAACAGCGGCTCTTCAGCCGACTGCAGGAGGAGGGCAAGGCGCATTTCTACTGGGATTTTGACCACTATTACATGAAAGGTTCCGCCGAGGCTGGCCACTATATCAAGAGTTACCTGAGTGCCTTCCCCAACGAGCTGGACAACAGCCGCGCCGACATCTACGACCACCTGAGCCAGCCGAAGTCCATCCGCGTGATGGCAGCGTCGACCGAAGACATACAGGCACGCTACATCAGCACCTGGCTCCGCGAGGGGGAGCGTCTTGCCGACGGTCGCCAGACCGCCATCGTGCTCTGCAACGAGAAGCTCCTGCCCACCGTCATCCACTGTCTTCCCGACGAGGTAGACAAGGTGAACATCACGACGGGCTATCCCCTGCAGCTCTCAGCCCTCTACTCGCTGGTCAATACGCTGACGTCGCTGCAGACGATGGGCTACATCCCGCGCCAGCGGCGCTTCCGTCTGTCGATGGTCAACCGTGTGCTGCGCCACCCCTACGCCCACTATCTCAGCGACCGCTGCGCGGAACTGTACGACGAGCTGAACGTACGCCAGAAGACCAACTACCCCACCCTCGAACAGCTCGGCATCGACACGGGCTGCCGCCTCCTTTTCTCCGACCTGCGCCAAGGGAGCAGCAGGGAGACCTCTGCCCTCAGCCTGTGTCAGTGGCTGCTCCGCTTGGTGAAGCTCATGGGCAGCAGGTTGCAGAGCGCCACCGACGAGAATCCTTTCCTCAAGGAAGTGACCTTCCGCACCTATACCATCCTCTCGCGCCTGCACGGACTGATAGACCGGGGCGACATGGACATCGACGTCGCCACCCTTCAGCGGCTCATCACCCAGCTGATGCAGACCACGCAGGTGCCCTTCCACGGCGAGCCGGCAGAGGGTCTGCAGGTCATGGGCGTGCTGGAGACGCGCAACCTCGACTTCCGCCACGTCCTCCTGCTGTCCTGCAACGAGGGCAACATGCCCAAGGGTGTCAACGATACCTCCTTCATCCCCTACAGCGTCCGCAAAGCCCACGGTCTGACCACCATCGACAACAAGGTGAGCATCTATGCCTACTACTTCTACCGCCTGCTGCAGCGTGCCGAAGACATCACCCTCGTCTACAACCAGTCTACCGACAACGGGACGACGGGCGAGATGAGCCGTTTCATCCTCCAGCTGATGGTAGAAAGCGGTCAGCCCATCCGTCAGGGTGTCTTGCGCGGCGGTCAGCAGGGCGTCAGCTTCCGTCCTGCCCCCGTGGCAAAGACAGCCGAGACGATGGACATCCTGCTCCGGCGCTTCGACCTGCGCCATCAGCTTCCTGCCGGTGCCGAGCCGCGTCCGCTGCTCACCCCCACCGCCCTCAACCGCTATCTGCGCTGTCCCCTGCTCTTCTATTATTATTATGTTCTGGGACTCAGCGACCAGCCCGAGACCGACCCCGACGGCATGAGTGCCATCGACTTCGGCAACATCTTCCACGAGGCCTCCGAAATCGTCTACCGCCGTCTGATGCGTCAGGATGGCAGACATGTCACCAAGGAGGTGCTCGTCCAGATGCTCCATGCCGAGGCTGAACTGGAGGCCGCCGTCGACGAGGCTTTCCGCCACTGTCTGTTCAAGCTCCCGGGCGGTGATACCTTCCTGCCCGAATACAACGGTCTGCAGCTCATCAACAGGGCGGTCATCCTCACCTATCTCAAACGACTGCTGGAGATAGACAGCGAGCTGGCTCCCTTCGACATCCTCGGACTGGAGACCGACACGCTGCAACCCATGACCATACGTCTGGACGGCGGCGGCGAGCTGCACACCTACATCGGTGGGCGCATCGACAGGCTCGACTGCATCAGCGACGCGAAGGGCAGACGCATCAGGGTTGTCGACTACAAGACGGGGTCGCGACTGGCACAGGGACTGAAAACCGCCGACGACATCTTCAGTCCCGACAAGCTGCACAACCACAGCGACTACTACCTCCAGTCGTTCCTCTACGCCATACAGGTGAGCCAGTCGCCATCCCTCCGCACCGAGGGGCTGCCCGTCAGTCCAGCCCTCCTCTTCATCCAGCACACACGGGGCGAACAGCAAGACCCCACCCTGCGTCTCGACCGCCATCCCGTGACCGATGTCAGCGTCTATGCTGACAGCTTCAACCGACAGCTGCAGACACTGACAGAACAGATATTCAGCGCCGCCATCCCTTTCAGTCCCACCACTGACAGTACGCGCTGCGAAAAATGTCCTTTCCGACAATTCTGTGGCATATAAATGGTGGCAGCACCATCTTGGCACAGTTTTTGTTACGATTTTAATAAGTACTAATTGTAAGAAACATGAACAGTGAATTTTCAAAGACAGTATCAGAGATTCTTGCCTTTTCGCGCGAAGAGGCAAGGCGCACCTATTGCCCTATGGTGCTGCCCGAACATCTGATGCTCGCTATCATACGCCAACGCGAAAACAAGGTGATGGAACTGCTGAAGTACTGGAACACCAATACCGCCGTTTTGAAGGACTATCTCGAAACGTCACTGCCCGTCCCCCAGACAGTCCACAAAAGCATGGACCTTCAGGACATCATCCTCGACGAGAAGACCAACAACCTGCTTCGTCTCTCCGTACTGGAAGCGCGGCTACAGCATACGGCTGTCATCGACGAGACGCACCTGCTGCTGGGCATCCTGCACGACCAGATGCAGAACAACGCACAGGTGGCACTCGGCAAGATGGGCATCGACTACGAGCAGGTGGTCAAGACGCTGAAGAACGGACTGACGCTGTCCAAGGAGCAGGACGAAGACCCGCATGACTACCTCGGCAACTTCGACGACAACGATGACGACGATGACGACATGCTGGACGAACAACCCCTGAAAAAATACGGCGACACTGCCGTGGCAAACAAGAGGAGCAAAAGCGAGACCCCCGTGCTCGACAACTTCGGCACCGACCTGACCCGTGCGGCATCCGACGGCAAGCTCGACCCCGTGGTGGGCAGACAGCAGGAGATGATGCGCGTGGTGGAAATCCTCGGTCGCCGCAAGAAGAACAACCCCATCCTCATTGGCGAACCCGGCGTGGGCAAGAGCGCCATCGTGGAAGGTCTGGCACAGCTGATAGTGGCCCACAAGACGTCGCCCCTGCTCTTCGACAAGCGCATCATCAGTCTCGACCTCTCCAGCCTCGTGGCTGGCACCAAGTATCGCGGACAGTTTGAAGAGCGCGTCAAGTCGCTCATCCGCGAGCTGGAGAACCATCCCGAAATCATCATCTTCATCGACGAGATACACACCCTCGTAGGGGCAGGCTCGGCCACGGGCACCATGGATGCCGCCAACATGCTCAAGCCAGCCCTGGCGCGCGGAGTCATCCAGTGTATCGGCTCCACCACCATCGACGAATACCGCAAGAGCATCGAAAAGGACGGAGCCCTCGAACGCCGCTTCCAGAAGGTGATGGTCGAGGCAACCACCGCCGACGAGACCCTGCAGATACTCGAAAACCTGCGCGAGCGCTACGAGGAGCACCACCATGTTACCTACACGCCCGACGTGCTCAGACAGTGCGTCCTGCTGACCGAACGCTACATCACCGAAAGGCAGTTTCCCGACAAGGCGATAGACGCCCTCGACGAGGTAGGCTCTCACGTCCACCTCGCCAACGTGCAGATGCCCAAGGAGATGGAGAACATGGACAAGCGTATCGCACACATCAAGGAGATGAAAAACAAGTTTGTCAAGGAGCGCGTCTTCGACCAGGCAGCCCACTTCCGCGACCTCCAGCTGCGTGCCGAGGAAGAGATGGCACGCCTTACCTTCCAGTGGATGAAGGATAAAGACCGCATCCGTTCTGCCGTCAGCGAAAGCGACGTGGCACGGGTGGTGTCCGTCATGTCGGGCGTGCCCGTCCAGCGCATCGAGACCTCCGAGATGGAGCGTCTGCGCACCATGGGCGACGCACTGAAAGAAGAGGTGATAGGTCAGGACAAGGCCATCGAGACCATCGTCCGCGCCATCCGCCGCAACCGCGTAGGCCTTCGCGAACCCAACCGCCCCATCGGCGTGTTCATGTTCCTGGGTCCCACGGGTGTGGGCAAGACCTATCTCGCCAAGAAGCTGGCAGAAAACATGTTCGGCACCGCCGACTCCATCATACGTGTCGACATGAGCGAGTTCACCGAGAGCTTCAATGTCTCCAAACTCGTCGGTGCGCCTCCGGGATATGTAGGCTACGACGAGGGTGGACAGCTCACGGAGAAGGTGCGGCGCAAGCCCTACTCCATCGTGCTCCTCGACGAGCTGGAGAAAGCCCACAGCAACGTGTTCAACCTCCTGCTGCAGGTGCTCGACGAGGGAAGGCTGACCGACGGCAACGGCAGGATGGTCGACTTCCGCAACACCATCATCATCATGACCTCCAATGCCGGCACCAAGCAGCTCAAGGAGTTCGGCAGGGGCATCGGTTTCAACAGCGGTGCGGCGGCAGGTCTGCTGGCACATCAGGACCGCGAACACGCCAATGCCATCATCCGCAAGGCACTGAGCAAGCAGTTCTCGCCCGAATTCCTCAACCGCATGGACGAAATCATCACCTTCGAACAGCTCGACCTGCCCTCCATCAAGCGCATCATCGAACTGGAGCTGCGCGGACTCTACCAGCGCATCGAGGCTCTCGGCCACACGCTGACCATCACCGATGCCGCCAAGGATTTCGTTGCCACCAAGGGTTACGACGTGCAGTTTGGTGCCCGTCCCCTCAAGCGGGCCATACAGACCTATCTCGAGGATGCCCTCTGCGAACGCATCGTCAACGACAACGGTGAGGGCAGCAAAAACTTCGTGGCAGACGTGAAAGACGGAAAAGTAGTCGTCTCCTGACATTTTTCGGGGCGCTGATGGCTGCATATCGGAAAAAAAACCTATATTTGCACATCATAAGACATGCCCCGCACCCTCGGGATGCCCGGCATGGACAAAACAACGACCAAGTATGAACTAAAAAAAACAGCAGAAACAAAAGAAGAAGAAATAAACAGAACAGAAACATAATCATCATTTAGCGTTTGCTATTTATTCGGTTTACATCAGAAAATTTGGCGATTAGATGATTGT
>CAMAHD010000149.1 GCA_945834405.1 uncultured Prevotella sp.
ACAAAAGGCTGGCAAACCGCATGGCCTTACCAACCTTTTTATGTTAATCATCATATCAAGCGACAGCCCCACACGGGGTGGGCACCGCCCATCTTGATTAAGCGAGAGTTACCTTGTTGTCAGAAGAAACGATTTTTCCCTCCTTGAACAACCAACCCATGCCGATGAGAGTCTCTTCTTCAGTAATGTTAGCCTGCTTAGCAATCTCTTTCACAGTCAGAGCCTCACCATTTGCTGCGAGAGCCTGATAAACGTCACCAGCCTTGAAACCTGCATTCTCAGCGCTCAGAACCAGCGTAGAAGCTGCTTTTCTTCCACATACTCTCTTTGTTGTAGTTTCCTTCTTAGGCTCGGTCTCTTTTACTGCAGCCTTCTTTGTAGTTTTTCTTTCTGCCATAAATCATTTAATTATATAACAACGTTTGATTTCTTGATACTCCGAATGGTGCATATTCTCTCGTATCGATTGCAAAATTATTACTTTTTTCTATTCTGACAAAATTTTTGAGCAGAAAAAGACTGATTATCAGTGCTTTTTGATAGAAAAACGCCCTTTATCTTGACGTATATCAAGAGAAAAGGGCGTTTGAGTACGTTGATAGTCTTTTATCTATGCTTATTCTTCCTTCAAATCCACTTTCAGCTGCAGCTCATCAAGCTGAAGGTCGCTGATGGTGCTGGGAGCATCAAGCATGACATCTCTGCCACTATTGTTCTTGGGGAATGCGATGCAGTCGCGGATAGAATCAAGACCGGCAAAGATGCTGACCATGCGGTCCAGTCCAAAGGCGAGTCCTGCATGAGGAGGCGCTCCGTACTTGAAGGCATTGATAAGGAATCCAAACTGAGCCATCGCCTTTTCGGGAGTAAAGCCAAGAATCTGGAACATCTTCTCCTGCAGCTTGCCGTCGTGTATACGCAGACTGCCACCACCCACTTCAATACCATTGCAAACAAAATCGTAAGCTTTGGCACGCACACTTTCGGGTTTGGTTTCAAGCAATGGGATATCATCGGGATTAGGCATGGTGAAAGGATGATGGGTTGACATGAGTCTCTGCTCCTCATCGCTCCACTCAAAGAGTGGGAAGTCAACAATCCACAGGCATTCAAACTTATCCTTATCCCTCAGACCGAGACGGTCGCCCATCTCCAATCTCAGCGTACAGAGCTGTACACGTGTCTTGTTGGCATTGTCGCCGGAAAGAATCAGCACCAGGTCGCCATCCTTAGCTCCCATCTTTTCCTTGAGTTGGGCAAGTACTTCCGGAGTATAGAACTTGTCAATGCTCGACTTCACGGTACCGTCTTCATTGAACTTGACATAAACAAGTCCCTTGGCACCCACCTGAGGACGCTTTACAAAGTCGGTAATCTGGTCAAGCTGTTTGCGGGTATAGTTGGCACAACCGGGCACGCAGATACCACCGATATATGCGGCACTGTCAAAGACAGCAAAGGAGCCCGTTCCCTTGAGCACGTCCATCAATTCAACGAACTCCATTCCGAAGCGGAGGTCGGGCTTGTCACTGCCAAAACGCCTCATCGCCTCATGCCATGTCATCTGCTGCAGCTTTGCCGGCAGGTCGACACCCCTTACCTCCTTGAAGAGGTGGCGCATCATTTCCTCAAACAGGCCAATCACATCTTCCTGGTCAACGAAACTCATCTCACAGTCTACCTGCGTAAACTCTGGCTGTCTGTCGGCACGGAGGTCCTCGTCACGGAAACACTTGGCTATCTGGAAATATCTGTCAAAACCGCTCACCATCAGCAACTGCTTCAGAGTCTGCGGACTCTGTGGCAAGGCATAGAACTGTCCCGGATTCATTCGCGAAGGCACTACGAAGTCACGCGCTCCTTCAGGTGTAGAACCGATAAGTATAGGCGTTTCCACTTCTATGAACTGCTGTGAGTCAAGGAAATTACGAATCAGGATGGTCAGTCTGTGTCTGAGCTCCAGATTCTTGCGCACGGCATTTCTGCGGAGGTCGAGATAGCGATATTTCATTCTGATGTCATCTCCTCCATCCGTATTGTCTTCAATGGTGAATGGCGGAGTGATACTCTCGCTGAGGATATTCAGTTGAGATACGATGATTTCGATGTCACCCGTAGGCATCTTGGGGTTTTTGCTCTCACGCTCGTTCACCGTACCCGTTATCTGAATACAGAACTCACGTCCCAGTTTGTTTGCCTTTTCACAAAGTTGAGCATCAATAGCCTCATTGAAAACAAGCTGTGTGATACCATACCTATCGCGCAAATCGACAAAGGTCATGCCACCCATTCTGCGGCTTCGCTGAACCCATCCAGCGAGCGTTACCTGCTTTCCTGCATCAGAGAGTCTCAGCTCTCCACAAGTGTTTGTTCTATACATACCTTATTATATATATATGATTTCATTTTAGGTGGGTTCTATAAATTAGCTTTGTCTGATGGCAAAACGTAACCCATACTTTATTTGTTTGTTTACGGTGGTAATTTATAGAACCCACCTTTATAGCGTGCAAAGTTAGTAAAAATTAGCAAGAAAACAAATAAAGCGGCAGATAAAATGAAAATTAGTTAAGATTATGGGAAGGTTTACTTAGTTTTTTATTACCTTTGCAGGTGAATTGCAATCCCATCAACAGCATTAATCTATAACAAAATACAAAAGAAATGAACAAAATTGTAAGGAAAGAGCAGTTTTCTGAAAAGGTTTATCTTTTCGAGATAGAAGCTCCGCTGATTGCCCGCAGTCGCAAGGCTGGCAATTTTATCATTGTCAGAGTGGGCAATAAGGGCGAGCGCATGCCGCTGACCATTGCTGATGCCGACATCGAGCGCGGTACCATTACCATTGTGGTACAGAAAGTGGGACTCTCGTCAGTGAAGCTCTGCGAACTGAACGAAGGCGACTACATCACCGACGTGGTGGGACCGCTCGGCAACCCTACACATATCGAGAAGTTCGGAACTGTTCTCTGCGCAGGCGGAGGTGTGGGCGTAGCTCCCATGCTGCCCATCATCAAGGCACTGAAGGCTGCCGGCAACAGGGTTCTTTCGGTCATTGCCGGACGCTCTAAGGACCTGATTATCCTGGAAGATGAGGTAAGAAAATACAGCGACGAACTGATTATCATGACCGATGACGGCTCGTACGGACAGCAAGGCGTGGTTACCGTGGGCATGGAGCAGTTTATCAAACAGGAACCACATATCGACAAAGCCTTCGCCATCGGACCTCCTGTCATGATGAAGTTCTGCTGCCTGCTGACACAGAAATATAATATCCCTACCGACGTTTCACTGAACACCATCATGGTGGATGGAACAGGTATGTGCGGTGCCTGCCGACTGACTATCGGCGGAAAGACAAAGTTCGTATGTATCGACGGACCGGAATTCGACGGTGCCTTGGTCGACTGGGACGAGATGTTCAAGCGCATGGGTACTTTCAAGCGTGCAGAGAAGGAAGAACTGGAGCATTATGAACATGCCGCAGAACAAGCATCCCTGACCGACCGCGACAGTGAATGGCGCAAGGCTCTGAGAGCCTCCATGAAACCCAAAGAGCGTACTGCCATTCCCCGTGTCGTCATGCCCGAACTGGATCCCGTCTATCGTGCAACCACCCGCACGGAAGAAGTGAACATAGGACTGACAAAAGAAATGGCGATGACCGAGGCAAAACGTTGCCTGGACTGTGCCAAGCCCAGTTGTGTGGAAGGCTGTCCGGTCAATATCAACATTCCCTCGTTCATCAAGAATATAGAGCGCGGCGACTTCCTTTCCGCTGCCAAGGTGTTGAAGCAGACATCTGCTCTTCCTGCCGTCTGTGGTCGCGTATGTCCACAGGAAAAACAGTGCGAGAGCCGCTGTATACATCTGAAGATGAACGAACCGGCTGTAGCCATTGGCTATCTGGAACGCTTTGCTGCCGACTTTGAGCGTGAGAGCGGACAGATGTCGCTGCCCGAGGTGAAACCTTCCAATGGCATCAAGGTGGCTGTCGTTGGCTCTGGTCCTTCCGGACTCAGCTTCGCCGGCGACATGGTGAAACTGGGTTATGAGGTACATGTGTTCGAGGCTCTGCACGAAATTGGCGGCGTGCTGAAATATGGTATTCCCGAATTCCGACTTCCCAACCATATCGTTGACGTAGAGATTGAGAACCTGAGCAAGATGGGTGTCCATTTCCAGACCGACTGCATCGTTGGCAAGACCATCACCGTGGAACAGCTGGAGGAAGAAGGCTTCAAAGGTATCTTTGTAGGTTCGGGAGCCGGACTTCCTAACTTCATGGGTATACCCGGAGAGAATGCCATCAACATCATGTCCAGCAATGAGTATCTTACCCGTGTCAACCTGATGGATGCTGCCAACCCCGAAAGCGACACTCCCATCAATATGGCTAAGCATGTACTGGTGGTGGGTGGCGGTAATACGGCCATGGATTCGTGCCGAACAGCCAAGCGTCTGGGCGCAGAGGTAACCCTGGTTTATCGCCGTTCAGAGGCTGAGATGCCTGCCCGTCTGGAAGAGGTCAAGCATGCCAAGGAAGAGGGCATAGAGTTCCTCACGCTGCATAATCCCATTGAGTACAAGACCAACGAGAATGGTGCCGTCAGCGCTGCCGTATTACAGGTCATGGAGCTGGGCGAGCCTGATGCCAGTGGACGTCGCAGCCCTGTACCCGTAGAGGGCAAGACCGTTACCTTGGACGTAGACCAGGTGGTAGTAGCAGTGGGTGTTTCTCCCAATCCTCTTGTTCCTAAATCAATAGAAGGGCTGGAGTTAGGCAGAAAGAACACCATTGCCGTTAACGAGTCTATGCAGAGCTCACGTCCTGATGTCTTTGCCGGAGGCGACATTGTCCGTGGAGGTGCTACCGTCATTCTCGCCATGGGCGATGGTCGGAAAGCTGCAGCAAGCATGGACAAGATGTTGCGTTCAGAAGAATAGTCACGAAAGTCGTAACAACCCCATCTGTGCTGTCTGAAGGTTATCATTATAGCCATTGGCAGTTCAGCATGACAGGCATCTGAAGTTGGCAAGAAGCCGCTATCTGTTTATGTTCACCAGTGGCGAACGTACATTCACCACTGCCGAACGTACGTTCACCACTGCGAAACGTACGTTCGCCACTGCGAAACATAAATCCAAGTAGCTATCCTTACAAACCAAAGGTAACTATCATGAGAAACTTAAGATAGTTATCATCAGAAACTTAGGATCACTATCGTCAGATACTTAGGATAGTTATCATCAGTTTTCTTTCAAAACATTGTTGAACTTCAAATTATATTATTACATTTGCAATTAATAATCAAACAAAAATGAATATCAATAACTCAACTTTTGCAAATAGTAAAAGGAGATAAATGAAGATAAAAGGAGATAAATGACTTGAGCAAATGCAAAACTTAATTCAATAATAGTCATGAAACTAATAAAAACATTCGTCGTTTTGTCGGTATTGTTAGTATCGACATTAGCAGTGGCAGAAACCACCGAAGAACCTGTAATAGGAATAGTAGGCCGCACAGAGTGTGGCGGTTTTTGGCGTTATGACTTCAACTACGAGACAGTTGATGCCGACGGCAAGACGCCCATCGTGCTCTCCGCAGCCATCTTTATGACTAAGAGTGTGCACGACAAGATAATTAAAGCCAAGGGATGCGGATTGATTAACCACTACACCATCACCGACGACAAACAGCGTGCTACCAACGTGACGGATTTTT
>CAMAHD010000150.1 GCA_945834405.1 uncultured Prevotella sp.
GTGACATTGAGGTGTTGAGAAGTGTTATTAATAGTTGACAACATGTTGGCATCCTGCAAAAACAATTCGCCCTGTAAATCAATGATTTACAGGGCGATAATTGTAGCGGGGGTGGGACCCGAACCCACGACCTCCGGATTATGAATCCGACGCTCTAACCAGCTGAGCTATCCCGCCATCACTTGTTTGCGGGTGCAAAGGTAATACATTTTTTTGTTCCTGCAAAATTTTTAATGCTTTTTTATTGGGATATTGAAGAAAAAAATGTAATTTTGGAGGCAAATTAGACAACATGAGCATGGATAAGAAGAATATTCGGATTGAACATCCCCTCGCTACACGCTCTGCTAATATTGCATGGAGCATGATAGGAACAGTTGCCGGACTGCAAAAATGGATGGCGGATGAAATAGCTGAAGAAGACTGCACTCTCGTTTTCAAATGGGGAGAGGAGTGGAGCGGCCAGGATGTTAGAAAAGCCCGTGTGGTTGAAAGAAACAAACCAAACTATGTGCGTATGCAGTGGGAAGAGGACGAAGGCAAGGACTGCTTTCTGGAATTGTTCATTGAACAGAGCGACCTCACCGGCCAGTTGCATCTGACTATCGTGGACTGTTGTGACCCAGAGGACGAGGACAGTCTGATGTCATATTGGGATGACTGCCTCAAAAGACTGCATCAAGTAAGCGGAATGTAAGGGATATTCCATATAAAAAATGTAAAACACTGCGTTCTCTGACTTTTTTGTACTAATTTTGCAGGTCGGAAAGCCATCAGGCAGTCCTTATCATACATGTTGCGCATTAGAAAATTAGATATATTTATCGCCAAACAGTTTGCACTCCTCTTTTTCGGAGCCTTCTTCATCTGCCAATTTGTGCTGATGATGCAATTTCTTTGGCGATATGTAGACGAACTGATTGGTAAGGGCTTGTCGCTGGAAATACTCGCACAGTTTTTCTGGTATATGGGTCTGATGCTGATGCCCCAGGCCTTTCCTCTCGCCATTTTGCTTTCGTCCCTGATAACCTTTGGCAACATGGGCGAAAGTTCGGAGTTGACAGCCATCAAAGCTGCCGGCATCTCACTGATGCAGGCTTTCAGGCCGCTGATCATCATCGTCGTCTGTATCGCCTGCAGTTCGTTCTATTTCCAGAATGTGGTCGGACCTGAAGCCAACAAGTCGTTCGGACAGCTGTTGTTATCCATGAAACAGAAAAGTCCGGAACTGGAGATTCCTGAGGGGATATTCTATGACGGTATTCCCAACAGCAATATCTATGTACAGAAGAAAGACCTGAAGACGGGTATGCTCTATGGCATCATGATATACAGGATGAATGGCAGCTATGAGGATGCTGCCATTATTCTGGCTGACTCGGGTATGCTGCAGTCGACGGCAGAAAAGAAGCACTTGGTTCTGAGCCTGTATAGCGGCGAGTGGTTTGAGAACATGCGCTCGCAAGACCTGGCCGGAAGTGCCAGCGTACCTTACAGACGTGAGACCTTTGCCAGCAAGCGTATCGTGCTTGACTTTGACGGCGGATTTAATATGGCAGACGTGACAGGTATCTCGGCTGATGCACGTTCAAAGAGCGTCTGGAAAATCCTGCACGATATGGACTCCATCGTTGCCTTTAACGACAGCGTAGGGCATTCTTTCTTCCGGAGCGCCAAGAACAGCACATTTTATATCCCCTCTGTCAATGATAAGGACTCTGTCAAGGCCGTCAGAGAGGCCAAAAAGCTGGCACTGAAGACGGATTCGGGTTTCTATAAGCTGTCGGATGAGCAACGGCTTGAGGCGGTGAGGATAGCTTTGACACAGGTTCAGTCGCATAGTGTGGAACTGTCGATGAAGGGAGACTATACAGAGAGTCTGGACAGAAATGTGCGCCTGCACCAGCTGGAGGCCTTGTATAAGTTTACCCTTTCGTTCTCCTGTATTGTCTTCTTCTTTATCGGGGCACCTTTGGGCGCCATTATCCGTAAGGGCGGATTGGGCGTTCCCGTCATCATTTCTGTAGTAGTCTTTATTGTCTACTATATTTTCGACAACTCAGGATTCCGTATGGCTCGCAGCAATATGTGGACGGTATGGTTTGGAAGGCTTATATCTACCATGGTATTGGCACCGATAGCCATCTTCTTCACCTATAAGGCAAACAAGGACTCTACGGTCTTCAACTTCGACCTTTATAGAAATGCGCTGTTCTCCATGCTGGGCATCCGTTCTAAACGGAACATCGTCAAGAAAGAGGTGATTATCAATGATCCGGACTATAGGCAGGATGCACTCAGGCTGGAAACGGTCAATGCCGAAGTGAAGGAGTATTCGCAAGCTCATAGTCTGCTGAAAGCTCCCAACCCCATCAAGGTGTTCTTCAGACCCGGTGACGACCAGCGTATCAGAGAAATCAATGCCGAACTGGAGGATGTCATTGAAGACCTGTCGAACACCAAGGATAAGATGGTGCTGACGCAGTTGAACCATTATCCCATCTTGGCGACACATGCACATACACGTCCTTTCAGACAGAAATGGCTGAACATCGTCACGGGACTGTTGCTCCCCATAGGCCTGTTCTTCTACCTGCGTATGTGGCGGTTCAGACTCAGACTGTTGCGCGATTTGAAGCATATCTATGCTACCAATGAAGCTGTCATCGGACGTATACGCGAGATGGAGAAAGCAGGAAAAATCTGAAGCGGATTGTCTTACACCTTATTATATATATAAGAAAGAATCATCGATATCAGAAACCATCATAGATAAAGAAAGAATCATTAATAAAACCAAGATATAATCATGGAACAGAAGTTCGTACTGAATACGATAGAAGAAGCCGTTGAGGACTTCAAGAAAGGCAAATTCGTCATCGTAGTAGATGACGAAGACCGTGAGAATGAAGGCGACCTTATCATGGCTGCGGAACTGGTAACTCCTGAGAAAGTGAATTTCATGCTGAAATATGCCCGTGGCGTGCTCTGTGCTCCCATCACCATCAGCCGAAGTGTGGAGTTGGACTTGCCCAAACAGGTGGATGACAACACATCCATGCTGGGAACACCTTTCACGGTGACAATCGACAAGCTGGAAGGCTGCAGTACCGGTGTCTCTGCCCACGACCGTGCTGCAACTATCAAGGCTCTTGCCGACCCGAATTCAAGACCGGAGACCTTCGGACGCCCCGGACACATTAATCCACTTTATGCACAAGACCATGGGGTGTTGAGGCGTTCGGGACATACAGAGGCTGCCATCGACCTTTGCAGACTGGCCGGTCTCTATCCCGCAGGTGCCCTGATGGAAATCATGAACGATGACGGAACGATGGCACGTATGCCTGAACTGCAGGCTTTTGCCAAAGAGCATGACATGAAGATTATCACCATCAAGGACTTGATAGCCCACCAGCTGAAAAGGGAGTCTATCATCGAGATGGGTAGTCGGGTGGAAATGCCAACCCGTTATGGACATTTCCAGATGATACCCTTCCGACAGAAAAGCACCGGACTGGAGCATTTTGCCCTTGTCAAGGGAGAATGGAAAGAAGATGAACCCATCTTGGTGCGTGTACACTCGTCCTGCGCAACCGGAGACATCTTAGGCAGTATGCGATGTGATTGCGGAGAACAGTTGCACAAGGCGATGGAGATGATTGAGGCAGAAGGTAAGGGCGTGCTGATATACATGCAGCAAGAGGGCAGAGGTATCGGCCTGATGAACAAGATTGCCGCATATAAGTTGCAGGAGCAGGGACTGGACACCGTAGAGGCGAATGTACACCTGGGATTCAAACCCGACGAGAGGGAATATGGATGCGGAGCACAGATGCTCAGACAACTCGGCGTGCATAAGATGAGGCTGCTCACCAACAACCCCACCAAAAGGGTCGGACTGGAAAGCTTTGGACTGGAGATAGTGGACAATGTGCCCATCGAAATCTCTCCTAACGAGTATGACTACAAGTATCTGAAGACAAAAAAAGAAAGAATGGGACATCTGCTGCACATTAAGTAATGGGCGGCAGCGAATCCTCAGAGATGTGAAATTTTTATTTTCTGAATAAAAAAGTGACTTTTTGTTTCGTTCAGCGAAATAAAAATGTTATTTTTGCAGTTATTATAATAAACGACAAAAAAATGGCACAACTATCAGACCGTCTGCAAAGACTCGCACCCTCGGCTACTCTCGCCATGTCGCAGAAGAGTTCCGAAATGAAGGCGCAAGGCATTGACGTTATCAACATGAGTGTGGGAGAACCCGACTTCAACACACCCGACCATATTAAAGAGGCAGCCAAAAAGGCTGTCGATGAGAACTATTCACGCTATTCACCTGTACCTGGATATGCCGATTTGCGCCAGGCAATCGCAGCCAAACTGAAAAACGAGAATCAGCTGGACTATGCTGTCAGTGAGATACTCGTTTCCAACGGAGCCAAGCAAAGCGTTTGCAATACGGTCATGGCACTGGTCAACAGCGGTGACGAAGTGATTATTCCGGCACCCTATTGGGTTTCTTATCCTCAGATGGCTAAACTGGCAGGCGGTGTGCCCGTTATCGTGGAGGCTGGATTTGACCAGAACTTCAAAATGACTCCCGAACAGTTGGAGAATGCCATTACACCCAAAACCAAACTGCTGATACTCTGCTCGCCCAGCAATCCTACGGGCAGCGTATACAGTAAGGAGGAACTGCAAGGACTCGCAGAAGTCATCCTCCGTCATGACGACCTTTTCGTGCTTGCCGATGAAATCTACGAACATATCAACTACGTAGGAAAACACGAGAGCATCGCCCAATTCCCCGGAATGAAAGAACGTACCATCATCGTCAATGGCGTCTCCAAGGCATACGCTATGACAGGATGGCGCATCGGATATATTGCAGCACCCGAATGGATTGTCAAGGGATGTAACAAGTTGCAGGGACAATATACCAGCGGACCTTGCTCTGTCAGTCAGATGGCTGCCAAGTATGCCTACACGGAGTCACAGGAATGTGTGGAACAGATGCGACAGGCTTTTGAGCGTCGCAGAAACCTGATTGTTCAGCTGGCAAAAGACATTCCGGGATTGGAGGTCAACGAGCCGCAGGGAGCCTTCTATCTTTTCCCCAAGTGCAGCAGCTTCTATGGTAAGAGCGATGGAACGACAACTGTCAACAACTCGACCGACTTGGCCATGTTCTTGCTGGAAAAAGGGCATGTGGCAACGGTGGGAGGAGATGCTTTCGGCGATTCGGAGTGCTTCCGCATGAGCTATGCCACGAGCGACGAGAATATCGTTGAGGCTATGAAACGCATCAAAGAGACCCTCGCAACCTTGAAATAGTGCAAACGGATGCATAATTATTGACGTTAAAAGATATTAATTTTGTGCATAGTTCACATTAAATTGTTATCTTTGCTGCGCTAATACTTCTGCACAGCCGCGTCAGCGCGGTCATGGCGTAGGTGAGAAAACAAATCATTGTGTAAACCATGAAAAAATAAATAACCTTCAACGAGAGAAAGACTATCATTCTAAATTTTTAATAACTAAAATCAAAATCAAATTATGGCAACAACAAAAAAAGCTGCAGCCCCAGCTAAGAAATCGGGCTTCGGAGGTATCAAAAACGCATTCTGGATTCTTGTAATCTGCTGTATTGCTGCTTACT
>CAMAHD010000151.1 GCA_945834405.1 uncultured Prevotella sp.
TCTTCTGGTATATCACCGAAGGACAGACCGAGGGCAACGACTTCACCTTTTTCGGTATCGTGACCGGACTGGCTGAGACCGAATACGGTTATTTCTCAGCCGCTGAAATGGAGGCTATCGAATACGATGCGACCCAGCAAGGACTTGGCAAACTCAAGATTACCCAAATCGAGGACTTCACCCCACGCCAGTTGGGAACCATAGCAGACCCAAGACTTCAAGAGTTCCTATCCAGATTGTATGACAAAAAGACAGAAGAGCAATGAGAACAATCAAATTCCATGGTCTTCTCTGATAATTTCAATAATAACATAGGGAGTCACATGGCTCCCTTATCAAAACTCCCGATTATATGACCCAGTATATAGTCTATGACAATACCACCCATGAGAGTGAAACTTTCTTTGGCATCGCAGCCGCTAAGAAATGGATGAAGGAGCGCATACATCAAGGGCATGAGGTGGAAGGCTCCAAATACCGTATCTACTCCGATGGAGAAGTAGTGAACTGCGGAAAGATAAACCCCACAGGCAACAACCGCAGTTTCGTGGCTAACTCCAGACAGACTAAGTCTAACTATTAAATCACCCATCTATGAGCAAGCAACTTTTCGTAGTGTACGAGACCGACGCATGGCACTCCATTTCAAACCGTGACTGCAAGGGCATCTACACAAGCAAGACCGCAGCCATCAGAGACATCACCAAGCATCACAAGATTGAACTGGACGAGATCTTCGACCTCTCTGACGAGGATCTGACACCATCAGCCAAGAAGAGACTGGAGAAGGAAGCACGGCAAAAACTTCGCAAGGAGCTTGAACTATGCTACCAGACACAAGGCTACTCCATCAACTACGATATAGAAATCTGGCTTGCCAATGATTGGGGCTAATCACTTATGACCATATGAAAGAGTTCATCTTTAACGTCTGCTCAGTGTGTCTCAACCCTAACCGTATCTCTCGGAAGAGTGACAAATACGACGAGTTTGAGATCAGCACCGCAGAGCATGAAGGCAAATGGGGTGTCGGTGTATCATACTTCTATCAACTCGGAGGCATGTCCTTCGGTGTATCTCGCCAACTATGCACCTTTGAAAGCGAGACCGCTGCCATCCTTCACGGAGTATCGATACTACGTCAGCACCTTTGCCACAGACAGGCTAAAGGCAGCAAGATTTACCAGCTTCTGAATGAGGTAGCACCCGACACCCTCCAGTTATCTCTATTCTAACAATCCGAATTATGAACATCAAATCAAATGCCCTCATAACAGAGGCTATCTATCTGCTCGAAAAAGTGGAAGGCGAGGAAGAGGAGATCATCAAGATCCAGGATTGCATCCGTCAGCTCAATGCCATCGCCAACCTAAGCATCATCCGTCAGTCTGCCAGACGCGAATGACTCCAGACAGGGAAGCGGCTTTCGGGTCGCTCTCCTTGTTCTTTTATCTCCTTGCCGAGCCAAGGATGACTGCACTTATACAAAACTCCGACACATCTTGTAAGGGAAGCCTGTCCTCTTATACACATCTGCCGATCTTCGTTTCTGTCTTCCGTGCATCCGGGAATTTCTACGGCGAAGTTAGGACCGGTCACGACTCATCAAGAACCTGTACCCTATTCTGACACAAACTTGGAACAGGTCTCAACTTTGAGGCAGAATTTCTTGCTATGCCGCTCTCTCTGCGTCCTCCATGTTGCCTCGAAAAGTTCCCTGCACCTTCAGGCATAAAAGAAGGAAATCAAGGGAACCGATACAATAAGTTCAACTCAAAAACATCTACGCTATGGCAAATTCCTGCGCAACAGACCTCAACGTCCAATCCTATGACCGCGAGACCATCGAGAACCTCTACGGCTTGTTCACCCAACTTCTCAACACCAAAAGGACATGCACTGTAAATGGTCAAGTCAGATACGGACACCCTCACTGGCTCGGCTATGTAGTCACCGACATCCTTCACAAGGAAGTGGAGGAAATACCATGCAGAGGCACCTTCTCACTCACCTCGGAAGTGACCCAGAGGCCAAGCGGAGCCTATAGTTTCTCTATGTTCACAGAAACGGCTTGGTGTGCTACTGACAGACTTTTTGTCGAGCTGGCAAAGATGTACGACCTCAAAATCCTATACCGCGAAATAGAGCCAGGTTGTCAGATATTCTACACCAATGACTACAACGGAGAGGTCTTTCCAGAACGCTATATCCTGGATTCGGACATCGAGGGAGAAGAGTATTTCTGCACCTTCGACGAACTGGCAGAACGCATCGAGGAGATAACAGGCATCCTACCAAGTGAGTATGACGAGATAGAGCAAATCTCCGAACTCTACGACGGTGAGTTCCTATCCGTGAACCAGATTGAACTGCAAGACTGGTAAGACATCAGGCAGTCCTCAGAGCTCTTTTCCGGGGGCTGTCTTTCTTTTTCCAAGTGGGGCAACTACCCCAGCTGGACGGGCATTTCCAAGTGGGGCACTCAACGTACAATCTAAAAGTCAACTCGTTGAAATGCCCGTCTTACACTTATAGTTTCGCGATTTACATGAAACACCACGAAACGAATCTTTCATTATCAAGAATATAGCATATCCGAGGAAAAACTATTATCTTTGCACAAACAAACCTCGACTATGAAAAACACAAACAAACCGAATTTCGAAATCCGGGCTAACTCCTCTTTTATCGAGTTTATGTCCCCTCGTTCCACCGTAGCAACGAACGCATCTGCCTTTCTCTATCTTTTATCACATCGACAGGATAAAGACGAGATTTTCAAGATGCACAACAAAACCTGTAGTGTAAAAGCTGGTCAGGCAGTTGTACCAATCACACATCTTTCCATCCAATGGAAATGGGATCGTAAAAGAGTACGGCGCTTCCTTCAGAAGCTGAAAGATCTCGGATATATCCGATATTGGAGCCAGGACTACTGGTCTATCTTTGAGTTCCCGATGATTCTCTCTCCAGAAGACATCGTGAAGCTTGACATGGACAGCAGGAATGGGACGAATGCCCCAGTTGGAAACACGTCGGATGCCCCAGCTGGAATCGAAGTGACTGCCCCACCTGAAAACACGTCGGAAGAAATGCTATCAGACTTGCAGAAACAGACAGTTTCAAATCCAGACATCACACTACCTGACATCCGTTTTGATGCTCCTCCTCTTTCACTCGATCAGCAGACTTCAGATCAAATTCATGAGATATATGAATACCTGAACAGTAAGTTGCCAAAGCTGGAGATACCTCCTTATAATGACAGAACGGAAAAAGCTATCTGCTTTCTGTTCGTCTTTGGCATGAAGAAGGACATGACACTTATGAGACGGTATATTGAAACCGTAGCCAATGACCCTTATAAGAATGGAGAGATTGCTGAAATGACGGGTAACTCTTCAGATCAGGAATCCTTCGACTCTCTCTTTGCCTGTAACTGGCAAGAACTCCTCTTTGGAACCGAATCCATATAACTATAAATAACAACAATCTCGTATCCACGCAGCTCCGTTATAAACCTTATAAGGCCTAATCCCTTAATTCAATCCTCAGCGGACCTCCCCCCCTATCGGACGGATCATTTTGAGGTTGTAGAACCGGGCTTGCCCGGGGCATAATTAAGAAGAGGGGAGCCTAATCCCCCCGATTTGACCAGTCAAATTCGGAGTGCCCCCCACCAAGGCAGCAAGCTGCGGGGGAACGAGATGAAAAACCATCTCTAAAATGAATAACACTAATAAACAGGTCGCAGATATGCGTCCAGGAAAAGGAATCACCGAAGCAGAAAGTGACGAGCAACAACGTAATTGGGACAAAGACCGTTGGGAACGCGGACAGAAAGAAGGCAACTATGACCTAACACGTGCGCACCTGAACTTCGAGGTGGCTAAAGGTGGAAAGATCCAGCCTATCGACACCTCCAAGTCCATACCTCAGAAAATGGAAGAACGACTGAGAGAACTAAACCTACAGGATCCTAACAAATTCCTTCGTATTCCAAGGTTCAGGACTTTGGCCAAGTTCATTCTCGGTGGCTCACGTGAACGTATGCATGAACTTGCTTTTGGAAGCTCGGACATCGTTGATCTGAATAAAGGGGCAGATAACTCTCATGTCACCAGAAAGAAGAATATCGAGGACTGGGCCCGTGACATGTATAAGTACATCGCTGACAAATATGGTGAGGACAATATACTGGGTTTCTATGTCCATTTGGATGAGATGAATCCCCACGTTCATTGTACAGTTTTGCCCATAGATGAGCAGGGGCTGTTGTCCTACAAGAGAGTGTTCAAAGGGGACAGCATTGTCTCTTATCGAGAGAATACTACAAAGATACATAATGAAATTGCTCAGGTCAATGCTAAGTACGGTCTGACCAGAGGTACAAACGCCAGCGTTACCGACACCAATCACGTCTCGAATGAGGAATACCGTAGAAATCTTTCCAAAGAATGTGGTAATCTGGAACAACAGATTTCCAGTTCGCAGAAGACTCTTGATGGACTTAAGGAGGACATCAAAAAGGCGGAGAAACGTGTCAAAGGTCTAAACTCCATGATCAAGAATCTGGAGGCAGAACAGACTCGACTGAAGGAGGAGATCGCAGAACTACAGCACATGACAGAGACTGGAGAGATTGATGCCTACGACGCAGATAAGCAAATCACAGCTCTTCGTGTCAAACTGGCAGAAACGCAAGAAAAACTGGAAGACAAACAGTCAAAGCTGGAGTCTGCTGAAGCCATCCTTAAAGAGCTCCGAGAGCAAATCCAAGTGGGGCAGTCAGCAGAAAAGCAGTTACGTCAAATGAGAACAGATGCCACAGCTGACCTGATGGAACAAGCCCATATGAGAGTGTCACACTCGCTGCTTCCAGACCTCATAAACGACTACAGAAGACTGAAGCCGAACCTGACCTTTACAGCCCAGTCAGAGGCAGAAGGTTCATTACTAAACGACCTTGCAGAAAACGGAAATGAGATACTGAAGCTGGCAGCCCTCCTCTATATAGGTTATGTAGATCAATCAACCATGGTGGCAGAAGGAGGAGGTGGTGGTACGACTTCAGATCTCCCTTGGGGCAGAGACAAGGACGAGGACGATATGAAATGGGCTCACCGCTGTATGCTAAAAGCCCGTTCCATGGTCAAGTCTTCAGGAGGAAGAAGACGATAGTACAGAGACAATACACCCGGCTTACTCAATCGAATAAGTCGGGTGCGTTTGTCAGACTTCGTAAACATCACGCATCTTACGATACATGCGTTCAGTTCCCTGCGAGGAACCCAGATTGAACTCATGATGCCAGTAGGCACTGAGGCTTTTGATGAGTGGGTAGATGCGATGCTGTGACTTCATTTTTCCCTTAGCCATCCATCCGAGTGCATGTCCGATGATCATCTTACTATGGCCATGACCATGCTTGATGGTGTAGCGTCGGACTTCATCCTCCTGCTTCAGATGCTCGTGTGCAACAGCCAGCATCTCGTGGATTTCCTCCTTGCTGCAGGTGTCCTGAAAGAAGCTGTAAATGCTCTGTCCAGACAATAACATCAGCAGGTTTTCAGCAAGGTTGACGATGGTTCTGAAGTCCTCCTTCACCTCTGCCCTTACGTACTCACCTGCCATCTGCTTCCAGACTGGCATCGTGTAAGGAGG
>CAMAHD010000152.1 GCA_945834405.1 uncultured Prevotella sp.
TCCCCCTTTGGCCCTGTCGCACCTGTGTCCCCCTTTGGCCCTGTCGCACCTGCCGCACCGTCTTTACCGTCATAGGGGGTAGTGCGTACCGGAGTTGACCATGTCCCGGACAGATTGCCCCCGGAATCTATCTTTGCGATGGTCATCCATAAGTACTCAAAACTGCCAACTGACGGTTGGGTAGTGCTCCATCCGTTTGGATTGCGGTCTGACGATGCGAGTGATGGTGGCGTTGATGTGCTGCCGTTTTTTGCATAACGGTATTCATATTTATCCCCTTGTAATGATGTGATGTCCGTCCATATCGGATTGCATATAAGCCATTGGGTTGCGCCACTACCTACCGCTTGGTCAACTTGAAAAAAGAGACACCCCATCGAACTCTTTGCGGATGATATGGTCAGATCGTATCTTGCTCTCTGCCATCCAGCCCAATCTCCACTCAAATCATCGACTTGATTGGGTGCATGATAGCCATCCAGATAACCTCCATCATTGCGGTTGCCCCATATCCCGGCATTTAGTTCTAAGCTGCCTGCAATACGTTTCCTGAAAACCATTATGCGATACGTGTGTCCGTATGATATAGGTACGTTGGTATCTGTGTTAAAATGATCTCGTGTCTTGAGGAGCCGTGCATACATGCCTGTGGTAGGTACTGTCACATCGGATGGCGCATCATCTCCGATAAGAGATAATCCTGGCAAAAACAGTGGATTTGGCCACATATTACCGCTTGCGGTCGTTTCGTTACGTGCCCCTTGAGCTATCACCTGCCATCTTGATGTGTCGGTAGGTGCTATACCTATGGTTGCTTCATCTGAGATATACCTATACGTGGATGTGTTGCCATACAATGTAAAAGTCACCTCATCGCCCTTGTAGTAGGTATAGTTGTACTGGTAGACACCTCGGTAACAGCCGATGGGACTTGTGTCGCCGCTTGATGATTGTACGAGAGTACCTTTCAAGCGTAACACTTGATCACCATTGGCATTCCAAGATAGGCCGCTGTTGTTGTCGCCGATACAAAATCTGTTATTGTCCAAATCCAAATAGGATTGCTTATCAGAGGTCACAATCTTTCCTGTTGTAATCGTGTTTCCATTGATACGGGTGAATCCGTAGGTAGTCGTGAAATCCCGGAAGTTATCATCAGAATTGAGGGAGCCCACAATGCCAACTTGGAAGTAGTAGTTGTTGGGGTCTTCCGTAGTCTCAACCTTCAACTGCTCCTGTGTGAGATACCATACACCCGTGTTCCCACCCTTAGAGCACTTGGCAAAGAGATAGTACCCCTTGTTGTTGGCCATCGTAAACTCTGCTGCCGACAAATTCCACTGCTTGACTACCTTCTCATCAATGGTCAGATGCAACAGGGCTCCAGCCGAAGCGTTGAAACGGTTAGGAAGTCCGTTTACGTTAGCTTGAAGAACCACATCAGACAACACGAATTGCTGGCTCTTGGAGCCAACCGTCAGCATATTGGTATCAATGGAGTTGGGTCTGATATTCTCCGGGTCAAAATAGCCATCTGTATCATACACCATCGTTCTGAGCTCCTCTGTCGTGCGCCATCCTCTGCGCATTTTTGTCAGATCTCTCAGATGGTTTAGCTGTATGATATGCTCGTGTCCCTTGACATCGACAATGGTCTGATTGATAACCGATATAACAACAATGTCTGATAATGTAATGTTGTAGTCATGTTCTGCCAGCAAGTTCCTTGCTATCTTGTTGATGCGGATGGTCTTCTCGATACCGAAACGCTCGTCCTTGACCGGGAGATAGTCACCCACATGGAAGATGGTAGCCTCGCTGTCAGAGGGGAGGTTGGAGAGGAAATAGGAGCGGTCAAAGGTCAGCTCATACTGCGCCCTCGCCTGCGTTCTTGGCGTGAACTCATCCATTCCGGCATACCACAGCTCTTCCTCTGCATTCTCCACGTATGAATCCGGCATATTGATGTCTGTCAGCTTATAGCGGTCGCCTACAGATATTCGGAAGGCTTCTGTGTCTGTTGTCGGTATGGTCAATCCCCTGTTGTCAGTGAACGGTATGAGCGTGAACGTTTTGGTGGCATGGTCATAGCCTCCCTTCTCTGCCAGCTCAAACTGCTGTCCTGCCAGCTTGCCGGATATGAAGGTTATCTTTGCAGCTACCCCTTCAATGAGGTATTTCGTCCCGTTATCGTCCTTCTCGCACAGGTCGAAGTCCATCGTATCATCCGTGAATGAATTGATGTCAGAGCCAATGGCCGTGACCTCTCCCGTGCGCTTCGGATGAATATCATCAAAGGTGACAGCATCTTCATCGCTGCCAAGCGCATCCCTCAATTCGGAATCTTCGAGATAACGCTTGTTGTCATCGTCAATGCCGATATATTCACTCCCGGCCTTGACAACCGTTCCATCGGCCAGCTTGTGGTCATTCTTGTTGACTCTCCTCGGATAGGGAAGTTGCAACCGTTCGGAATAGTTTCGGTAGCCGCTCTTGATATTGGTGCTTCCACCTTCCACCCACAGCCTTGTGATGATGGTCTTATCGTCCACCTTCTGTTCTTTGAGCTTGTAGAGTCCGTTGCCCTTGCCCCACTCAAAGTATTCGCTTCCGTTGGGAGGGTTGACTTTAGAGCCGAACTTGCCGATGTGGATTGTACGTGTCCCATTATCCTGCGTAATCTGGAACTCCAGGCCAAACTCATTATCACTACAGAGGGATTGCAACACCTGTAGGCAGTTCTGCTTGGAGAAGGAGATTGTACGGGGTTCTGTGTCGGGGCAATTCTCCTCATCGAATACCCACAGACCGGGATAGTCTCGGTTCACGTTATAGATAAGCACTTTAACGAAGTCACGGATGGAATAGGTGAGGTCAAAGCTACTTGTGGTGGACTTGCCATCCTCTCCAGCGTTGCGATAAAGGCTCTTCATCAGCTCATACATTACCCCGTAGAAGGTGGCTTCATACTGATAGTGGCCTTCACTGATCATTTCACGCTGCACTTGTGTACGGATAGTGTATTCTTCACTTCCAACTATGATTTTGTCACCCTTGCCGAATGTGTATAGCTCGGAAGACACAAACGAGATCTGTACGTTATCATCCCCCATGAGGGAAGTGTTCTGTGTGGCCGATTTGATCGCACAGAACGGCTCCCTTGATTGTAGGTCTATCTTGTTCCCGTTCCTTTGGATTATTTCAAAATTTCCCATAATATGATTGCATTAGTGTCAAATGTTCCAATTTCTTCTATTACGCCAGTCACAATTATGTCGTATTCTCCCGGCTGCTCGTAGGTGTGCTCAATTACTTCACCTGTTCCGCTCACATTGTAGGTGTGCGAACCGTCACCCCAATAGATGTTGAGCTTCTTGTAGGTTGTTACGGTTATTGTGGCCTTGCTGTTGCTTGCAGCCCCTATGTGTCTCAGCACTTTCTTCACTGGCTCATCCTCCGTCAGCTTCAACGAGAATGTGCCAACCATCAAGTCGTTGCTGTACTTGCCCCACTTCTTGCTAATGTCTACTTCGCCCAACAGCTCCACCTCGTACACCAAGGGCTTGGTCGTTCCGTCATACTCCACCTTCAAACGGTGGTTCCCGGCCTTGTCGAACATTTCAAGGAAGGCATTCATGCGGTCAACAAAAAAAATTCTGCTTTTGGCCTCGATGAAACAGGTTAGGTTGATGGTGCGCTCCTTGTACTTTCGATGCCGTTTGTCACGCACGATGCCATGATAGTTGTCCCAATCCACCGTGAGGTTGTCTTTCCTCTCCAGCCTTCCAATCATGCCGGAGCTGGCAGACACATACACACCGAAATCCTTGAAGTTCACTCCGTCAATGTAATACTCCACATCGCTCTCTTTCTGTAGCTGAACCAGCTCTTTGGCACTCATGGCCATATTGTAGAGCTTCACTTCGTCCAACAAGGCTTGCGTGCCAAAGAGATTGTAATCGTTGACAGAGAACCCAACAGGGGTTGCCGACAGGTAGTGTACACCGATGCAATCGGAATTGAGATAGACAGAGAGGTTGTTTCCGTTCTTGACGAAGGCCATGAATGCCCATTCACCCGGTGTAATGTCAATCCACTGCTCATTATAATTGTTGATGCCGGAGAAGTTAATCAGATAGCCCAACTTGCTTCCGGCAGGCCGAACGAAGAAGCAAAGCGTGAAATTGCCGTTCAATGGGATTGTCCTTGCTGTCAGACACTCTCCAGCTCCATTGAATGTGATTGATTTGCCTTTTTGCGCTTCCTTGGAAAATGCCGCCCCGTCAGATAATACCCCGTCATTGCGGTATTGTGAGAAGTCGTATGCCTTCAATCCGTCAGGATCATCAAAAGGCAGATACAGAATCATGTTGCTGTCCATACTCAATATGTTTTGTTGTTAGTAAATCGTATTATTATCCCTTCTCCGATGGTTTCCAGCTTGGCGTTGCCATAGACCTTGACAATCACCTTCGCTTCAAGCCCTGCCGTTGCAATCACCACATTGGCGTTGTCGAAGATGTCAACCGTCACATGGGCATTGTCACCCACGTTGATTGCAGCCTTTGAGTCGTGCCGGACGAAAATCCTGCTGACCGTGTATCCGTCATATTCCAACATGGCTTTGCAATCACCGTTCAGCACCACATCGGGCACGTTCTTCAACTGCCCTACCTCATCATCCACATACACCCCGTATGGCTCACATTGCCCTTTGAAGTGCTCCCGGATGAAATCAAGAGTTGGGAAGTCTTCGGAGATACAGAAATCAATGCCTCTTATATAGAGCCCTATGAGTTCCTTCATTGCAAGCCCTTCCCTCAGCTTCATCTGCCACAGGCGGCACAGACCTTTGTCCGCACCATCCTTCTTTAGTTGTTCAATCAGCCCCATTACGAAATTCCTTGTGATAAAAGTGAATTGTCCTTTGTCTCGATTCTCTTTAGGCTTGCCCTAATCTCTGCCAGTTCGGACGCACTGACCTTGGTGTTGGCCGCTATCTCCGCTTGGTACACAAGAGCCTGCCGCATGATGGCCGTTTGGTCGCTTTGGTTGATTACAAAGGCGTTCAAACGTCCGGCGATGATACCGCCTGTTTCCTCGTTAATGGAGGTAGCAGCTCCAGTCAACGGGTCTTGCGTTGCCTCCTCGGTGTCCTTAATCCAGTCGCCAATCCCTCCAAGCGCATTGTGGAAGAGCTCTCCAGCCGCATTGACCTGCCTCTCAAACTCCTTCTTCTCCTTGTCGGTGAGCACGCTGTCCTTCATGGCTTCACCAAGGTAGGTGACAGCATCGTTGATGCCCTTGGCAAGGAACTGGCGTTTGAGGGCTTCCACAACGGCTCTCTTCAACACCTGCTTGGTCTTCTCTCCCAATGCTTCTGCCGCATCTTCTCCTTGGCAGTACGCATCCACAAGCGCATCAGCAAACTCATCAATGGCTGTCCGTATGTCCGTCCCGGCCAGCGTTTCCATCATCTGCTTATCTATATCTTCAATCTGTTGGGTAATGCTCTCAATCTGTTCCTCCCATGATTGTATCTTGGAGTTGTCGGTCTTCTTCTTGGCCTTCTCGTTCTCAATCTGTTTGCGTATATCCTCCTGCTGCTG
>CAMAHD010000153.1 GCA_945834405.1 uncultured Prevotella sp.
CGACCCCAACCTTGGCAAGGTTGTGCTCTACCAACTGAGCTATTTCCGCTTGTTTGATGTGGAAAAGATAGAAATGCGGATGCAAAGGTACGCTTTATTCTTTGAAAAGCCAAATCTTTTCCAGACTTTTTTTGTCAATTATTGGTTACGGTAAGTCGGTTGCCATCGTATCTGACCCGATACTCTATCAGTCTTTTACCCTCGTCGGTGCGTCCTTCATAATGAAGTTCGTATATCTTTCCGCATTTGGCGCAGCTCACTTTCTGTCCGTTTTCACACCATGTCAAAGGGAAGTTCTGGCTGGTGTAGTTGGCAAGACAGTTTGGACATTGACCGTCAAAGGCTGCCATTCCATTGAAGTTGGTACAGCCAACGATGATGCTGTTGTTGGCTCCCAGACTGCCTGTCATCTGGTTCTCCTCCACGGTTGTCATGTAGATGGTTTCCTTGTCTTTCCCATTGTTCGATTGGATGTCCAACACCTTGATTCCCTTCTCCGTACGCATCTTGACAAGAGCAAACGAACCCGGGTTGTCCAAGGTGCGGGTGAGGATGCTGGTGATGTGGGTGCTGGTGTTGAACACAAACTGGCATCGGTATTCGGTTGAATACCGTTCGGAGCCGTCGTCACAGGATGTTTGCAGGAACATCATGGAAGCTATTGGTGCCAGTAACCATGAGAAGTATTTGCGTTTCATCCTGTTATCTGCCCAGCAATTTGTTTTCAGCTTCTGTTACTCTCTCGAAGTGGAAATCACGGATGGTATTCTCCATCAGTGCCTTGATGGCATCGTTTTGCAGATTTCCCATGCTGCCTTCGTGCGTATGGTGAATATCCTTGTTGGGTACAAACGTTCCGGCTTCGATATCCAGTCCCACTTTTTTATAGGCATCACGGAAGGGCATTCCGGCAGCAGCCAGACGGTTCACTTCCTCGACAGAGAACATGGGGTCGTACATGGGATTGTCGAGGATGTGCTTGTTCACCTCCATCTTGTTGATGATGTAGGCTGCCATCTGCAGGCAGTCTTTCAGTTCGTCGAAGGCTGGCAGGAAGGTCTCCTTGATGATTTGCAAATCGCGGAAATAGCCTACAGGCAGATTATTCATAATCAGGGTAACCTGCTGTGGAAGTGCCTGTAACTTGTTGGACTTGGCGCGTATCAGTTCAAAGACATCCGGGTTCTTCTTATGGGGCATGATACTACTGCCCGTGGTACATTCCTTGGGCAGTTTGACGAACGAGAAGTTCTGGCTGTTGAACAGACAGGCATCGAATGCCATTTTAGCCAGAGTGCCGGCTACGGAAGCGATGGCAAAAGCCACATTGCGTTCCATCTTGCCGCGTCCCATCTGGGCATATACCACGTTGTAGTTCATGGAGTCAAAGCCCAGCAGTTGGGTTGTCATGCTGCGGTTCAGGGGGAACGACGAACCGTAACCGGCAGCCGAGCCGAGTGGATTGCGGTTGGTCATACGGTAAGCTGCTTGCAGGAAGAGCATGTCGTCGGCAAGGCTCTCCGCATAAGCACCGAACCATAGTCCGAAAGAGCTGGGCATGGCTACTTGCAGATGGGTATAGCCAGGCATCAACACCTCTTTATATAGTTCACTCTTCAATATCAGCTCGTCGAAAAGAACTTGAACCTCCTGCACGATGTCGGTCAGCTGTTGGCGTGTGAAGAGTTTCAGGTCCACAAGGACTTGGTCGTTACGTGAACGGCCGCTGTGAATCTTCTTTCCCATGTCACCAAGTTTGCGGGTGAGCATCATCTCTACTTGAGAGTGTACATCTTCCATGTCGTCCTCAATGACAAATTCACCACGCTCACACAGCTCGTAGATGTTACGCAGTTCGGCAAGCAGCAGTGGCAGTTCTTCCTTGTCCAGCAGTCCGATGCTTTCCAGCATGGTGATATGAGCCATGGAGCCCAATACATCGTACTTGGCAAGGTAGAGGTCCATCTCACGGTCGCGTCCCACGGTGAAACGCTCTATCTCCTGATTGATTTCAAAGTTCTTTTCCCAGAGTTTCATTTTTCGGTATCGTTTATTTAGTATTGCAAGTGCTCTATTGCAAGTGCTCAGCTATTTTGGCATTGAGCAGAATACACAGGGCACACCTTTACTTATTCGTATGGAATCATGGCAAGGGCATCGGCAATTTTTTCCACGCCCTCTTTCAGCGGACCACTGACCATTCCCTTCAGCATGAATGGAATGTCAGCCTCCACTGTCACCTTCATCTTGCTGCTTGTTTCAGTGACGGGAAGCACCTGAATCCAAAGATGGAAAGGCAAAGGTGACTGCTCTGTCTCAAATTTTACACACTTGGGTTCTTCGCGGTTGATGATGCGCAGCCGTATTTCTCCTACAGGAGGAACATTGACGCTGACGGTATCTTGGTCAAAGCTGAATCCTTGTATCTTGTCTTCTGGTATCCTGTCGCGAACCTTTTCCAGATTGCTCAGGTCGCTGATTTTGCTGTAGACAGCTTTCTGTGAATAAGGAATCTGCTTGATGCTGCTTTCAAATTTGCTCATGGGTTCCTGGTATGATGATATCCGTTCTGTCGTTGTTATCTGTTTTGTTCTTTCTTAGCCTTGCCAGTTGGCTGGGTCTTTACGCCATTCGTTCAGAACCTCTACTTCCTCAGCGGTGATATATCCGATAGACTGAGCTTGTGCCACTACATGCTCGTAGTCGGTAAGCGTAATCAGCTTGACATCTGCATCTTGGAATGCCTTTTCTGCCACTTGGAATCCATAGGTGTAGGAAGCAACCATGCCTACTACCTCGCAGCCATATTTGCGGATGGCTTCTACTGCCTTCAGACTGCTGCCGCCAGTAGAGATGAGGTCTTCAACGACAACTACCTTTGTTCCTGCTTCCAAGTCGCCTTCAATCAGGTTCTCCAGACCATGGTCCTTGGGTTTGCTGCGAACATATACGAAAGGTAGATTCAACTCGTCTGCTACCAATGCTCCCTGAGGAATAGCGCCTGTAGCCACACCGGCAATAGCCTCCACCTCGGGGAACTGTTCCTGAATAGCATGGCATATCTCCAACTTCACGAAATTGCGGAGAGTGGGGTAAGACAATGTCTTGCGGTTGTCGCAATAAAAGGGTGATTTCCATCCGGAAGCCCAAGTGAAAGGATTTCCGGGTTGTAACTTAATAGCTTTGATGTCAAGCAGTTTTGCTGCAAATAAATCTTTAATCGAGCTCATGGACATTAATATTTAGCATGAATAATGAATGCAAAGATAGGTAATTTATTCCGAAATATATGCTGCTTGGCAGAAAAAATAAGCGAGGTCGGCTTTTTTTTCGCCTCTTGTCAGTTTTTCAGGCTTGTGTAAAACCTGCTGTCAGTATGCTTATTTCCTTTACTCCTGCCTCTTGGATAGTATTTGCGAGGGCGATGATGGTAGCTCCAGTGGTACATACATCGTCGATGATAAGAACGTGCTTGTTTTTCAGTTGGGGATTCTTTCGCAAGGTAAACACTCCCTCTACATTCTCCATCCTTTCCCTTCTGTGCAGTTGTGTCTGACTGCGTTTGAATGAGGTCCTCCTGACTGCATGGCTCAGGAGGGGTATGTGGGTTATCTGACTGATTCCTTGGGCTATTTGTTCACTTTGGTTATAGCCTCTGCCCCACCTCCGTTTTCGGGTCAGTGGCATGGGAAGCATCACATCTACGTCATCGAAAAATCCTGACGGTTGCATCTCCGTTGCCATCAGCCTTCCTAAGGTAATGCCAATGGCAGGATTGTCTCCATATTTGAGTGACAGGATGATTTTGGTGCTTTTCGAATGGGGATGATAGTAAAAAAAGGCAGCTGCCTTGCCCAGCTTTTTTACCAGTACGTAAAAGTTTTCCGCCATCTTGTTTTCATAAGGTGTCAGATGGAAATGTGTGCGTGGCAATCTCATGATACATACCCCGCAAATGTGTCCTTCAGTGACAGTGAGTCTGTTGCCGCAGATGACACAGGTGCGTGGTGAAATGAAATCGAGCAGTCGGGAGAATAGTGAAATAGCCATTACCTGTCAGCGTTGTTGCCTTGTCTATGAGTGTCTTGCTTGTCTATATGTCTTCCTCGTCTATATCCATGTCTACAGCCTTCTTGACCTGTTCGAATGAAAACCCTCTGCCCATGGCAAAGCGCAGCAGTTTCATGTTCCGTTCGTAATCATTTTTGGCTTGTATACTTTTCAGTTTGGCTTTCAACAGAGGGCGGAGAACCTGTATGTATTCGTCTTCGTCTATATCGTCCAGTACTTCGCGCATGATGTTCCTGTCGATATGCTTCATCCACAGAGCCTGCTCCACTTTCCTTCTTCCCCATTTGTTGTATCTGATTTTGTCCATTGCAAAGCAACGGGCATACCGGCTGTCATCTACATATTTCTCACGTATCAGATATTCCATGACACGTGCCTGGGCAGGTTCTTCCACTTCCCATTTCCGCATCTTCTCCGCCATCTCATAACTGCAATGTTCTGCTTGCGAGCAGAGGGCTGTCAGTCTGTTCAGTGCTTCTTGTTCGCTCATCATCTTATTCACATTTTTGTGCTCTGATAAACCGGGTTTTGCCATATTGGTCTTTTTGGGTTTCCACATGGACAAATCCCGAGGCCTCCAGTTGTTGCTGCAGGTCGGAGGCATAGAGAGGATTGATTTCAAAATATAGCCAGCCATTTGTCTTGAGGGCGTGGAATGCGTAGTCTGCGATGGCAGTGTAGAAACGCAGAGGTTCCAGGTCGGGAACAAACAGCGCAATAGCAGGTTCAAAGTCGAGGACATTCTTATGCATGTCTGCTTTTTCCTTTTCGCAGATATAGGGAGGATTACTCACTATCAAATCCCATTGCCTGTCTCTCGCGGTCTGAGGCTTAGCTGACTGTTTTTGATTCAACAGCAGTACGTCTTGTTTTTCTACCTTTACATTGGCACCCAGCAGCTCGGCATTCTCTTGGGCAGTTGTCAGGGCCTCGCTGGCAATGTCCCATGCTGTCGTTGTTGTACCTGTCAGTTCCAATGCCAGAGTGATGGCGATGCAGCCACTTCCCGTACAGAGGTCCAGCACCTGTTGGTTCTCGACACTCCTGTTGCTGTCAATGATCCATCTGCATAGTTCCTCTGTTTCTGGACGTGGTATCAGCACACCCGGTCTTACCCGAAAAGTCCTTCCATAGAAGTCCGCACTGCCCAGGATATACTGTACGGGTTCGGAATTCATCAGTCTTTCGGTGATTTTCTGCAATTCTTTGCACGCTTCTGCTGATAATTGTGTAATTTTGCCGCAGTAAATATCTGTTGCAGTGAATCCGTATTTCACTTCAAGAACATATCGGACAAGGGCTTTTGCCTCGCCTGCTCCATAGATACTTTCCAGTTTCCGCCAAAGGCTTTCGTAGCTTATCATGGTGCAAAGATACTGCAAACGAGCGATATGTCAAAACAAATAAGGCTACTTTTTTGGTTTTGTATGTCTGAGTGGTGTTAGCTGTCTGTGAATAAGACCGAAGCTCGTGAATCTCAAACAAGAATCTCAAACAAAGAATCCGAAACAAAGAATCCGAAA
>CAMAHD010000154.1 GCA_945834405.1 uncultured Prevotella sp.
TTTCCAGCAACCTTGTTGGAAAAGCTTTCCTTTTACTGTATTCAAGTCATAGCGTGATTGCATGAATTATTAATCGTGAATGCATGAACTTATAATCGTGATTGCATGAATAGAGGCTGTAGCCCGACAGTACGGAAAGGTTGTGGCTCGCCACAAGATTGAGACTACGGGAGAGGCAAGCCGACTGCAGCTGCAGGCTGACAGACCTCAGTGGAAGGCGGACGGAATGGACTTGCAGCATGTACGTATCGCTGCCGTGGACAAGAAGGGTCGCCAGGTGCCTTCTGCATCAGAGAAGCTCCATTTCAGTGTTGAGGGACCTGCAGAGATAGTAGGAGTTGTCAATGGCGACATCACCAGCGATGAGCTGACAGTGGGCGATACCCGCTCTCTTTATCGTGGAACAGCTACCGTTATCCTTCGCTCCAAGCGAGACATGCCAGGAAAGGTGACTCTCACCGTCACGGGAGAGCAGCTGAAGCGACAGACCCTCCAGTTGGTAACCCAATAAGTTTGATAACCCAATAAGTTATTTATCATCACTAAACCCCAATAACTCAGAACATGTCTGCAGACCCTAAGGAATTGCTCTGGCGTAAATTACTCCGACGCTTTCACGAAGCAACAGCCACATACGGCTTGCTTCACGACGGCGACCATATCCTGATAGGACTATCGGGAGGCAAGGACTCTCTGCTCCTTTTAGAGTTGCTGGCTCATCAGGCCCGTATAGCCTTGCCCCGTATTCGCGTGGAGGCGGCTCATGTGAGGATGGAGAACGTGCAGTACGAGAGTGACACCCGTTGGCTGGAGCGTTTTGCTGACGAAAGGGGAGTGAAACTGCATGTGTTGCAGACTCGTTTTGACTATACACCAGGAACAAAGAAACCCGTTTGTTTTCTTTGTTCCTGGTATCGACGCAAGGCATTGTTCAATCTGGCTCAGCAGCTGGGATGCAACAAGATTGCCTTGGGGCATCATCAGGACGACTTGATTCATACCACCCTGATGAACCTCTTGTTTCAAGGACAGTTTTCCACCATGCCCGCATTGCTGAACATGCGCAAAATGCCCCTCAGCATCATTCGTCCCCTCTGTTTGGAAAGAGAGGAGCACATACGTGCCTATGCCGAACTGGCTGCGTACGAGAAGCAAATCAAACAGTGCCCCTACGAGAAGGTATCGCATCGCACTGCTGTACGTCAGCTTTTTGAACAGGTGGAACAGATGAATCCCGAAGCACGCCATTCCATTTGGAATGCCCTGGAATCAGCAGGAAAACTGACGGAATAAATATCATCATCATTATCTGAAAGTATTCAGTATTGTACTTTCAAGTTTCTAACAACAGGCATTCTTTGTCAGTTAGAACAGGCATTCTTTGTCAGTTACGACAGGCATTCATTGTTCGTAACAACAGGCTTTCAAGTTATGTTTCGCAGTGGCGAACGTACGTTCACCACTGCGAAACATACATTCGCCACTGGTGAACGTACGTTCGCCACTGCGAAACATAAATCGGACACTACTTATGACAAAATAAGGACTTCATTTCACCTGACATTACAATAAGGAAGCTAAGGAAATCAAGATAGAATACTCACATGATTCAACTTTGCATGTTCAAATAGAATGTGTATCAGAAGTGATGGTACGCCCTGAAAGGGCAACAGTCCATAGCCCAGGGCAACGCCCTGGGTGGGTTCAACCAACGATGTTCGCCCTGCAAGGGCAACAGTCCATAGCCGTTAAAATAATTTAAATACCTGTATTTCATAGACTGTATAATTCAAAGATTATTGTTAACTTTGCAGCGCGAAACTCGGCCAGGGTCATTTCGTTCTTGACTCGTACAACACAGGGTAACAAAGTAACATAATAATAGAATAATGAAGAAACAAAGCATTCAGACACTGCTATTGGCGGTGTTCCTGATGCCGGGTGTTGTACGAGGTCAGCGTGTGACAACGCTGCCCCAGTTATTTGCGCTGGCTGAGGAACAGAGTCAAAGTATCAAGTCTTTCAAGACTGCCGCAGAGGCTTCAGAACATCAACTATCCGCAGCCAAAGCACAACGACTACCAGACATCAGTGCCTCACTCAGTGTGGGCTATCTGGATGACGGACTGTTGGGAGACAGGGATTTTAGCAACTGGCAGCACATCGACAATCCCCATTTTACTAACAATTTTGCATTGAAGGCGCAGCAGCTGATTTATGCCGGCGGTGCCATAGAGAGTGCTGTCTCGTTGGCTGAGATGGACAAAAGAATGTCTTTGCTCGACTTGGAAAAGAACAGGCAGGAGATACGTTTCCTGATAAGTTCGCACTATCTCGACCTCTGCAGATTGCAGAACAGGCAGGAAGTGGTGGAGAAGAATATTGAACTGACCGAGAAAGTGATAGCCAACATGCAGGCTAAACATCGTCAGGGAACCGTGCTCCATACGGACATTACCCGATATGAACTGCAACTGGAGTCGCAGATGTTGCTCTATGGAGTGAAGTCGGTCTATGGCTGGGCTTGTTATGCGTGTGCTGCGCTGGTGATAGGTTTCTTCCTGTTTGATTCGCCTATACGTCGCCACCGTTCGTATATGATACCATGGAGAATGGTGGGAGAAGCAGTGAGAAAATACTATGACGTCAAGAGCAGCGGCGAAGACGAACAGTGATGTGCATGAGCAGCTTCAAAAGTGTTAAAAGACCTTGTACAGAGCCGCCTGAAACCCTTAAAAAACAAAAAAAAACGATATGGATAAGGCGCGTGTATTTCAGCAAAAATCAGTAAATTTGTAAAGGAATTCATCCAACAAATAAACTCTAATTATTATGTCTAAAACAATTGAATTACAAATCGAGAAGAGCCGCGTGCTCATTGAAGGACTGGGTAGAAACATAGAGGCACTGCGCGGCAAGGGCATCTCTGACGAGAGCTTGAAGCAGATGTCGGAAGACCTTGTACGTCTGAAGGAAGCCAATGACGACTGTGACCGCGCGCGTGAAGAGCTTTCCGCCAAGGTGAAGCACATGAACGCCATTCTGACTGGGGTCAAGGAAGCCTTTGCCGACAAGAAGCGTGTCATCAAGACCAACTATCCGCAAGAGGAGTGGCTGAACTACGGCGTTCAGGATAAACGATAGTGTGTTTGTTATACAGGATGGGAGAAGTCAGTCTTCTCCCAGCCAAGCGTCAATAAGACGTCGCGCGATGGAGAGCTTTTCCGGAATGGTTGGAAGATGGTCTTTAGTAAACCAGGCTCCTGCCTCCAGCTCTTCATCTTGCAGTTTCAGGGTGCCCGACTCGTAATCGGCATGAAATCCTATCATGATGCCGCAGGGGTAGGGCCAAGGCTGGCTGCTGAAATAGCGCAGGTTGGTGATGGAGAGACCTGTTTCTTCCCGAACCTCTCTGACGACAGCCTCTTCCAGACTTTCTCCTGTCTCGACAAAGCCGGCAACCAATCCGAAGAAATTGCTTCTGAAGTTGCGGGCATGAACCAGCAATACTTCCTCCCCTCGATGAATGAGCACGATGATGGCAGGAGCCGGCGAGGGCCATATCTCCTTGCCGCAGTGTTCGCATTTCTTGCTGATGGCAGTATGGAAGTGCATGGGATGGCCACAGGCACCGCAATAGCGGTTGTTCCGGCTCCAGTGGAGCAGTTCTTCACATTTGCCTGCCGTCTGGTAAAGGTGGGGTGTCAGATGGTAGTAGCTGGGGCGAAGTCCTGTCCAGCAGTATCCTTCCGGCTGTGTGTCGCTGTCGGTTTCGAAGGTATAGACCTGGTTGTCCGTCAGGGATGTCTCTACATGGAGGGGAGAGTCCGTCGGAACAAGCGACTGAAGCAGTGAGCAATCCGTAGGGATGGTATAAGTGTTGTCGGGCAGCAGCCGCAGCAGTATGTTTCCTTGATGGAAGATAAAGTAAAGGGTTTTCATATTATTTTCTGCTCTCCTTGATTTCCTTCAGCAAGGTGTTGAAGGTTTGACGCAGTTCATTGGGATTGTCGATGATGGTGCGGATTCGCTTGAGGTTCTTTTCGTTTTCCGAGCCGTGAATCCACAGTTTCATATAGCCGTTGGTTGAGTATTTGTTCTCCATGTGGTCTTTAAAGCGTTCCCACTGCTGTTCGTCATCCAGTTCGGCATAGTTGTCCAGTCCGAAAAGGATGGTCCGTCTGAATACGCTGTCGGCATCCAGGTCGCGGTCTGCTTCTGCCACAATCTTTCCGTAGATGCTGCGCGGTGAATGCGATGCCGATGCACGATGGTCTTCAACAGCCTCTTTCATGATTTTTATCTGTTCGGGAGAGAACCATTTTTTCAGGCGGGCATCGTTGGCAAGGATTTTGCCTCCCAGCAGGTGGTGGGCAGCACGGGGGCCCTGAAGACCCAGGTCGTGATAGGCTGCAATGGTATAGACCATATCGATGTCGGCTCCCGTCGTTTTCACCAATTCCAAGGAGCGTTTGATAACACCCATGACATGCGACAGGTTATGAGCTGTATCAAAGGCAGCATATTTGGGCAGGATAGTGGTTTCAATAAATGATACCAGTTCGAGATTGGGTACTATCATGGCTATTTTTTTAATACTTTTGGCTTTTAGGCTTTACTGAGTTGCAAATGTACGCAAAATTGTTTAATTTTGCAAGTGCAAACCCCAAAAAATAGAAAGATGAACGAAGTGAAAACAAATTCGTTGCGTGCATGGCTTCTTGCCATTCGTCCCAAGACCCTTAGCGGAGCTGCCGTCCCCGTGATGATAGGACTGTCGCTGGCATGGAGCGACCTTCATGCTGTAGACGATGGCGATGCTTTCTGCTGGCAGGCGGCGGTGCTCTGTCTGCTTTTTGCTTTTGTGATGCAGGTGGATGCCAATCTGATTAATGACTTCTTCGACTATGTCAAGGGTACAGACGATACGGAGCGGCGCATGGGTCCACGCAGAGCCTGTGCCTCGGGATGGGTCACACTGAATGCCATGAAACATGCCATTGCCTTGACCACTTGTCTGGCATGTGTCGTGGGATTACCCCTGATTTACTATGGCGGAATGGAGATGGTGCTGGTTGGTTTGCTGTGTGTCGTCTTTTGCTTTCTTTATACCACTCATCTTTCTTATCATGGTTTAGGAGACGTCTTGGTGCTGGTATTCTTCGGACTGGTTCCTGTGGGCATCACTTATTATATCCAGTTGCACAGCTTCAGCTGGGAGGTGTTGGTTGCCTCTTGTTCTTGTGGACTCGTGATAGATGGGCTCTTGCTGGTCAATAACTTCCGCGACCGTTTTACCGACAGCGAGTCGGGAAAGATGACGCTGGTTTTGCGTATTGGCGAGAAAGCCTCCCTCTTGCTGTACCTGCTGGTTGGTGTTGTCGCCTGTATGGCGGGGTTGGTATTCTGGTGGTACGGCCATGTATTGGCATTTCTCTTACCCTTGGTTTACCTGGTGCTCCATTTCTTCACTTATCTGCAGATGAAGCGTATCAATCGTGGAAAAGCGCTGAACAAGTGTCTGGGTGAAACCGCACGCAATATTTTCGTTTACGGCTTATTGGTGTCGCTGGGAGT
>CAMAHD010000155.1 GCA_945834405.1 uncultured Prevotella sp.
TAAGAACACTCGTTTTGTTTTTGCAATAAAGGCTATTGGCATATTGTAAGAATAGGCTTCCGTTTTATGTTCACCACTGCGAAACGTACGTTCACCAGTGGCGAATGTACGTTCAGCAGTGGTGAACGTACGTTTCGCAGTGGTGAACATAAATCGGAATGAGGTTCTGAGGAACTTGCAAGTACTATCCTTGCCATATTCCATATAGCTTTCAGTTCAACTGCCAATAGCTGTCATGAACATATCAGAAAGGCGGTAGTCAGGGAGTCTGCACCCTACATCTTGCGGTAGGCAGACGGCGAGATGCCCGTATGCTCTTTGAAGAACTTGCCCATAAAAGACTGGTTGGGAAAATCCAGCTCCTTGGCAATCTCCTTGATGGTCTTGTCAGAGCGTTTCAGCAGCAGGCGCATCTCCAATATCACATAGCGGTCAATCCACTCGTTGGGCGTGATGAGGCTCACACCTTTGATGGTTTCGGAAAGATATTTAGGCGTGATATTCAGTTCGCCTGCATACCAGCTTACGCGGCGTTCCTTGCGATGATGCTGTTCCACAAGCTGGATAAACTTGGTGAAGATAGAATAGGCGCGACCTTTGAGCTTTTCATCTGCCTGAATACCTTGGTAGATGACGTTGCCCATATCGTAGAGCATGGCGAGAATCAGGGCACTCACCACGTTGCGGCGATAGTAGCTTTGGGTATCACCGATTTTGTCTCGTATCAGTTGGAAATAGTTGCTGAAGAGAGCCTGGTCATGTTCTGACAGAGGCACCACGGGGTTGGTCAGAGAAAAGAGAAGGAAGGAGGAGAAATCGGCAACATTGCTGATGGTCTCGCTGAAGAAATCCTCAGATACCATCATGCACAGTCCGTCCAGGTCGGCACTCGGTGCGAAGTTATCCACGAAGTGTCCTTCGCCGATAATCAAGACTTCTCCGGCAGAGACATGTCTTTCAACCGTATCGACCGTATAGCTGGCATGTCCCTTCGTGCATAGTGCCACCAGATTGAACGTCATCTGCCTGCCATTGTGCGGAAAGGGAGCCTGGCTCGGGCTCTCCACCAGCAAGATATCATCACCTATGTATTCAGCTCCCGGCCATTTCTTGGCGCGTTCCATGCTTGATAACTTGATGTCCATGTTGTGAAGTGTTGAAATAGAATCATCGGAAAGATAGGTGTTCATCCGTCGAGAAATGATACTATTTTTGGTTAATTGTTGCTTATATGGCTGCAAAGTTAATACAAAAATGTGACAAGAGTATGTCCGTTCGATTTTTTTTATTAATTTTGAAGTCCAAAAACTGAATTGCAACAATTAGTTTACAGAGTGAAATACATCTATATGATATGAGATACCTATACCTATCATTGCTCATCTTGGCATCGCTTACCGGCTGTCATCATGTTTTTGAATATCACCCATATGACGGAAGAATATCCGGCGCTTCTGACATCAATGCAGGTCAAATCAAGAAGATAGAGGCTGCCTGCAAGGACAAGGACACGCTGATTGTCGCCTTTGTCAGCGACTCACACGGATGGTTCAGCGACCTGAGGTCTGCCGTCAGCGACATCAACAAGCGTTCGGATATAGACTTTGTTGTCCATTGTGGCGATATAACCGACTGCGGAACGACCCGTGAGTTCGAGCGTACCCGTGACATCATGTTCAACCTGAAGGTGCCTTTCGTGGTGATGATTGGCAATCACGACTTCCTGGGTACCGGCGACCAGGTCTTTTCCTATCTGTTCGGCGGTCTGGATTTCAGCTTTATTGCCGGACGGGTGAAGTTTGTCTGTCTGAACACCAATGCCACAGAGTATGACTATCTGGCTGCCGTTCCCAACTTCGATTACATGGAGGAACAGATTACCGAGCGCGACGAGGAGTTCGACCGTACCGTCGTCTGTATGCACGCCCGGCCGTATTGCGAACAGTTTAATAACAATGTGGCGAAAGCCTTTGGCCATTACATGACGCTCCTGAAGAATACCATGTTTGCAGTCAGCGGACATAACCACCGATTAGAGAAGGATGAAATCTATGGTGATGGCATCATCTATTATGGCATGGACACCGTTTCACATGGCAATTATTGTATCTTTACTATAACTCCCTCCGGCTATGAATATGAAATCGTTTATTTCTGATCTCTTCCTCCTGCTGCTCGTTTCCATGACGGCAACAGCCGCTGACAGGGTGGAAATCGACTCCCTGAAGACGGATTCTGAAGAAAGTGTCTTCACGTCGGAGAACGTTCATTCCGACAGTCTGTATACACTGATAATACGTGATTCTACCGATTCAGGAAGATATTACCGGCGCATACACCGTTATCGCAAGCATTGGGAGGCATTGATTCCTACGCAGCATATCTTCCAGTATGCAGGTAATATGGGGCTTTTCTCCGTCGGCTTCGGTTGGGATTACGGAAAGCATCGACAGTGGGAAACCGACTTGCTCTTTGGCTTCCTGCCCAAATACCATACCACGCACAACAAGCTGACCACTACCCTCAAGCAGACCTATATCCCCTGGAGTATTTACCTGCAGCATGGACTGATGTTCGACCCCTTGTCGTGTGGCATCTATTTCAATACTGTTTATGGTCATGAGTTCTGGGGAAGACAGCCGAGGAGATACCCCGACAAATACTACGAGGCTCTCTCTACCAAGGTGCGTATCAATGTGTTTGTAGGTCAGCGCGTTGGTATCTATGTGCCCCATAACAGACGGAAGTATGTCAAGTCGATTTCCGCGTTCTATGAAGTGAGTACCTGCGATCTTTACCTGCGTGCCATGTTCCAGGATAAGGAAGTGACGTTATGGGACATCATCAGCCTGTCCCTGGGCCTCAAGTTTCAGGTATTTTAGGCAGGTTCTTCATCGTACCTGCCTGTAGGGATTAGTCCTCTGCTGCCACTTTGATTTTCTTTTCCTGCCCGTTGAAACGAACGGTGACGCTGCCTTTTCTCTTTCCCTTGATGGCTACTTTGCTGACGATGCCGTTGTGCCATTCCATGCTCACTTCATATCCACAGCGGGCGCAGATGCCGCTGACACTTCCTTCCTGCCACGCTTGAGGCAGGGCAGGCAACAGCTCGATACACTTGCCGTCGCTTTGTATCAACATCTCGCAGACGCCGGCAGTGCCGCCGAAATTGCCGTCTATCTGGAATGGCGGATGGGCATCAAAGAGGTTCGGATAGGTGCCGCCACTGCGACGTCCGCTGCGCGGAGCATCGTCGGGAGTGACATAGGTAAGCAGCTTCTGGAAGATATGATAAGCCTGTTCTGCCTTTTTCAGCCGTGCCCACAGGTTGACTCTCCATCCCGTACTCCATCCCGTCGTCTCGTCACCTTTCTGTATGAGTGTCTGCTCACAGGCACGCAGCAGGGTGGTGTCCCGCAGGTGCATACCGGGGTAAAGACCTATCAGGTGTGACTGGTGCCTGTGTGTCGGCTCCGGGTCTTTCCAGTCGTAGTACCATTCGTTCAGGTCGCCCTCCTTGCCGATGGTATAAGGGTGGAGGCGCGGCAGCGTCTGGTCTATTTCCTTAGCCAACGGTTTGCGTTCTGCCTTTCCTTTGCGGTCGTACTTGTCCAGTATGCGGATAGCCTCTCGGGTGTTGGTCAGCAGTTCGCGTATGATGGCAAGGTCGGCAGTGCCTCCGTAGCAGGTGGCACCTTGATAGCCTTGGTCTGTCTGGAAGATGTTCTCTGGCGAGGTGGACGGAGCCGTTATCAGTTCGCCCGCTTGTTTGGGATTCTCTGTCAGCCAGTCGATGCAGAACTCGCAGGCACCGCGCATCAGAGGAAAAGCAGTATCAAGCAGATAGCCTTCATCTTGGCTGAAGAGGTAGCGTTCCCACAGTGTATTCACCAACCAGGCTCCACCCATGTTCCAGTTGGACCATTTAGGACTCTCCCTCTTCTCGCCAACGGGATTGGTCATTGCCCAGATGTCGCTGTTATGGCTGGAGCACCATCCCCGATGGATGTCGTAATAGTTGGCTGCCGTCGTCTTTCCGTTGATGGAGAGCGCATGGATGAACTGGTCTAAAGGCATAGCCATCTCCTCCATGTTGGCAACGAAGCTGGGCCAGTAGTTTTCTTCCAGATTGATGTTGACGGTATAGTTTCCGCGCCATGGGGAGTAGAGCTTGTTGGCCCATAATCCCTGCAGATTGGCTGGCACACCGGCAGTACGTGAGGAAGAGATAAGCAGGTAGCGTCCGTATTGGGTATAGAGTGTTTCTAAATACTGGTTGCCGCCGCGCTGGGCGGTGTAGTCTTTGAGCTGCTGTTCTGTGGTGCGTGTACGGTCGTCGGTAGGATTGCCTAAGCGAAGTCGGAACCGTTGGTAGATATGCTGGTAGTCACTGATATGCCGTTCGCGCAGTTGGCGGTAGCTGTAGTTGTATAGATGCCATGCCTGGTCGGTGATGCGTTCCAGATAGGGAGCCGCCTCTCTTACGGGGTGTTTGTCGGCTCCGTTGAAGCTCGTTTCATTGCAGAAATAGATGGTCAGGCTGCTGGCATTCTCGATGCTGGCAACGGAGTCGTTCTTGATGCTGACGGTGCCGTCAGCCGTCTGCAGGAGTAGGGTAGAGCAGAAGTGGGTCGTTTCCTGCTCATCGCCCACTGCATGTCCCGTAAGTGTCATGGTGACAGCTTGTTGCTTGCCCTTTCCGCTCTTTTTCGTCTTGATACGGTGGGGCACTTGCGAACCGAGAGCTATGTCGTAACAGATACTTCTGCCTTGGTCTGCCGAGATATGTATGGCAATCACTTTGTCGGGATTCGATGCAAAATATTCTCTCCTGTAGGTGATGCCGTCGATGGTATATCGGTCTTTGCACAACGCACTGTCAATATCCAGCTCGCGGTAGTAGTTCTCATGTCTGTTGCCATGAAGGTCCCGGAGGTGCAGGGTGGCAAGTGGCTGGTAGTATTCAGAGTTCTTGCCCTGTACGTGCTTCTGCAGTTGGTCTGCCGTCTTGTAATCTTCGCGGAACAGTGCCTCTCTGATGTTTGGAATCCATTGGTGGGCATCCTTGTCTGCCTCTTTGTCGATGGGTTTTCCTGTCCACAGGGTGATGTCGTTGAGAAAGATAAGGTTGTCGGCAATGCCTCCATAGACGAGGGCACCCAGCTTGCCGTTGCCTATGGGCAACGATTCTTCGAAGTACTGTGCCGGCTGCTGATACCAAAGGTGCATGGCAGGCTGGTCTACGCTGATGGTTTGCTGTGGTGTGCAGATGGTGGCTTGCCTGTCGGTGTCTGCATGGCTGTATGGACTGTTTGCCATGATGGCAATGAGACTCAACAGGCTGCATAAAGCGAGGTGGTTCATAGTCAGAATAATCGGTTATAGATTCGTTCAATAAGTTGTTTTCTTGCCGTCACTTACCTTCACTTACCATGACTAAAAAAGCTGATAGTCTCAGACCTTTTCCGGTCTTGGATTATCAGCTTTTGGTGTATGGATAGTCAGGAGAAGAACTCCTTATGCATCAATATTTGCGTATGTGGCATTCTT
>CAMAHD010000156.1 GCA_945834405.1 uncultured Prevotella sp.
TCTTATCCAAAAATACTAAAAAAGCCCCTTGCAAACGTTGAATAAGTGAAAAACTATTCAGATAGTTGTGGTTTTTTGCGCTTTTTGATTAATTTTGCAATCAAATTAAGATAAAACAGAAGACTATGCTCATTATTAAGTGGTTGAATACCCTTGGAAAATATCTCATGTTGATGGGACGTACCTTTTCACGTCCTGAGCGTATGAGGATGTTCTTCAAGGAATATGTCAAGGAAATGGCACAGCTGGGAGTGAATTCTATTGGAATCGTTCTCCTCATCTCCTTTTTCATTGGTGCTGTCATTTGCATTCAGATGAAGTTGAATATCCAAAGTCCGTGGATGCCCCGATGGGTGACGGGCTATACCACCCGCGAGATTATGCTGCTGGAGTTCTCGTCGTCTATCATGTGTCTTATCTTGGCGGGCAAGGTCGGTTCGAACATCGCTTCCGAGATTGGCACCATGCGTGTCACTCAGCAGATTGATGCGCTGGATATCATGGGCGTTAATTCTGCCTGTTATCTGATTCTTCCCAAAATTCTGGGACTGATTACAATCATGCCTTTCCTTGTCATCTTTTCCTCTGCCACCGGTATCTTGGGAGCCTATGCAACAGCCTATGTAGGCCATGTCCTCGCTCCCGAAGACCTGACATTAGGTTTGCAACATGCTTTCAAGTCCTGGTTTGTCTGGATGAGTATCATCAAAAGTCTTTTCTTCGCATTTATCATCGCCAGTGTACCTGCCTATTTCGGCTATACTGTTGAGGGAGGTTCCGTCAATGTCGGCAAGGCATCTACCGATGCTGTTGTCAGTTCAAGTGTCTTGATTTTGTGTAGCGATGTATTCTTAACACAGTTATTGTCATGATTGAAATCAAACATCTATGCAAGTCTTTCGGCGACAAAAATGTGTTGAAGGACATATCTACCATCTTCGAGAATGGAAAAACCAATCTGATTATAGGACAGAGCGGTAGCGGAAAAACCGTATTGGTGAAAAATCTTGTAGGACTCCTTACCCCAAGCAGTGGTGAGGTTCTCTACGATGGACGCGATTTTGTGTCCATGACTAAAAAAGAGAAGATACTGCTTCGTCGAGAGATGGGAATGATATTCCAAAGTGCTGCATTGTTCGATTCTCTTACGGTTTTGGAGAACGTCATGTTCCCTTTGGATATGTTTTCGTCTATGAATTACCGTGACAGGGTCAAGCGCGCGCGTACCTGCATTGACCGTGTCAATCTGACAGGCGCAGAGAACAAATATCCCGGAGAAATCTCAGGCGGTATGCAAAAACGTGTTGCCATAGCCCGCGCCATAGCCCTTAACCCGAAATATCTGTTTTGCGATGAACCCAACTCGGGTTTGGACCCCAAAACATCTTTGGTGATAGACGACCTTTTGCATAGTATCACCCAAGAGTATAATATCACCACCATTATCAACACCCATGACATGAATTCTGTGATGGGTATTGGTGAAAACATCATCTTCATTCACCAAGGTAAGAAAGAATGGCAGGGTAAGAGTGAGGATATCATGGGAAGTACCAATGAACTTCTTACTGACTTTATCTTTGCCAGTGACTTGTTGAAGAAGATGAAAAAGTCTGAGATGGAGAAGATGAAAAACCTATAGTTTCTTCTTTTTTGTTCCATCTGAAAACCAAGCTGAATGAAGCCGTGATGCCCATGCATGTCACCTTCATAGCCGATAAGATTATTAACCTATCGGCTGATAGATTAATAACCTATCGGCTGATAGGTTATTAATCTTGTCTGTAATAAGGTCGTATTGAGCTGTATCTTTCAGGTATTTCAGATACAATGTACACGTGTTAGTGATGGTGAATAAAATCCTCTGGCAGTTGTGCTTCAGTTCATTCTCCATTCGCCATCCCGTTCAGTCATAGGAACGACAATTTCTTCCTTGATGCTGTCAGAGAAACAAAGCAGCAGAAAAGCCTGTGCCTGATGATGGGCAGTGTCAATCACAGCCTTGATGGTTTGAATTTCCTTGATTCCCTTATGGGCTTTGTTTTGCTGTTCCAGAAACTGCTTGGCATTTGTCAGTAACTGTTCTCTGTAGGCCGGTGGCAGACTGTCTGCGTCAGCGATACCTGCCAGAAACTCCTGGTAACGCCCACCGGCAAGATGGTCGTAATACTGTTTTGCTGCGGAAAGCACCAGCTCCTCTGTCTTCACTTCCTTCTTGCAAGAGAATGTGATACAGAGGAGGCAGAGCGTGCCAATCATCATCCTTCTCATATACCTCTTATTTCTGACGGATGAAGATGTTGATGGGTGAACCAGTCAATGTCCAGTTCTCTCTGATTTTGTTTTCCAGAAAGCGTTTGTAGGGCTCTTTCACATACTGAGGCAAGTTGGCATAGAAGACGAAAGTAGGTATCTGAGTGTTCGGGACCTGAGATACATACTTGATTTTGATGTACTTACCCTTGATGGAAGGAGGTGGATATGCTTCTACCAATGGCAGCATGACCTCATTGAGCTTGGATGTACCTATTTTCACTTTGCGGTTTAAGTATACATCCTTGGCTGTTTCCAACACTTTGAAGATGCGCTGCTTGGTAATGGCAGATGCAAAGATGATGGGGAAATCGGTAAAGGGAGCCATACGGTTTCGGATGGCATTCGTAAAGGTGTCAATAGCTTTCTGTGACTTATCCTCCACCAAATCCCATTTGTTGACTACTACTACCAGACTCTTGTGGTTCTTCTGTATCAGCTGGAAGATATTCATGTCTTGAGCTTCGATGCCGCGGGTAGCATCCAGCATCAGTATACATACGTCGCTGTTTTCGATGGCACGGATGGAGCGCATGACACTATAGAACTCCAAGTCCTCTGTCACCTTGTTCTTGCGGCGTATTCCAGCCGTGTCTACAAGATAGAAGTCAAATCCGAATTTGTCATATCTGGTATAGATACTGTCTCTCGTTGTTCCCGCTATCTCGGTAACGATGTTGCGCTCTTCGCCGATAAAGGCATTGATGATGCTGCTCTTGCCGGCATTAGGACGACCTACGACGGCAAAGCGAGGAATGCCTTCTTCCACACTTTCGGTCTTGGCATCTTTAAGCTTGTCGATGACGATGTCCAGAAGGTCACCCGTGCCGCTTCCCGATGCGGCACTGATACACATAGGGTCGCCTATGCCTAAACGGTAGAAGTCCGCAGCATAATACCGCATGATATTGTCATCGGCTTTATTGGCACAGAGAATGACGGGCAGCTTGCTCTTGCGCAGGATTTTTGCCACGTCCATGTCCAAGTCGGTCACGCCGTTGGTTATGTCAACAAGAAACAGTACCAAATCAGCCTCTTCTGTGGCAATAATGACTTGTTTTCGGATTTCCTCCTCAAAGATGTCGTCCGAGTTAACTACCCAGCCACCAGTATCAACGACAGAAAACTCTCTGCCGTTCCATTCGCACTTTCCATATTGACGGTCACGGGTGGTGCCTGCCTCGTTGGAAACGATGGCACTGCGGGTTTTTGTCAATCGGTTGAAAAGTGTGGATTTTCCCACGTTGGGGCGTCCAACTATTGCTACTAAATTTGCCATATATGATTGTCTCTCTTTATGTTATTTCTGTTTTTTTATTGAGGGTTGTAACCGAATCCGTCCAACTCCTTCTGCGAACTTCTCCAGTCTTTGTCTACCTTGACAAACACCTCTAAATATACGGTTTTTCCAAAGAAGCGCTCCAGGGCTTTGCGGCTTTCCGTACTCACTTTCTTCAGAGCGATGCCTTGATGGCCAATGATAATGCCTTTTTGCGAATCCCTTTCCACATAGATGACGGCATTGATGTGTATCAGCCGGTCGTCCTCTTTGAATTGTTCCACTCTCACTTCAACAGCGTATGGTATTTCTTTGTCATAGTAGAGCAAGATTTTTTCTCTGATGATTTCGCTGACGAAGAATCGGGCAGGTTTATCCGTCAGTTGGTCTTTGTCAAAATATGGAGGACTGTCGGGAAGCAACTCCTGAATGCGTTTGAGAAGCATATCTGTGCCAAACTTGTTTTTGGCAGAAATAGGCAATATTTCCGCATTGGGCAGCAGTTGATGCCATTTCTCAACAATATCGCCTAAACCCTTTTGGCTGCTCTGGTCAATTTTGTTGATGAGCAGGATAACGGGTACCGTCATCCTGGCAACCTTGTCAAGAAAGTCTTTGTTTTTTTCGGGGCTCTCAATAACGTCTGTTACATATAGCAGTACGTCCGCATCCTGTAAGGCAGACTCTGAGAATGCCAACATAGACTCCTGCAATTTATAGTTTGGCTTGAGAACGCCAGGAGTGTCTGAGAAAACGATTTGCATCTCAGGAGTATTGACGATGCCCATAATCCTGTGTCGGGTTGTCTGCGCCTTGAAGGTGGCGATGCTGATGCGCTCGCCTACCAGTTGGTTCATCAATGTTGATTTGCCAACGTTGGGGTTGCCCACGATATTAACGAATCCAGCTTTATGCATAGGTATGAATGAATATGTGAAAAAGGCGGGCGCATTTCTTTTGACAGAAGATGCGCCCGCCCTCTTATTTTTAACGTTGATGATTACGTTTCAAAGATTGTAGTCCTGTGCAGGTTCTATTTGGTAGCTGCGGCAACCTCACTGCCGTCATATGCCCACTTGTAGTAGGATGCTCCATGAACGAAACCCGCACCGAAAGCGGTAAGAATAAGGTTGTCACCCTTCTTCAGTTTGCTTTCATTCTCCCAAAGAGCCAATGGTATGGTAGCGGCACTGGTATTGCCAAGGTGCTCGATGTTTACCATGACATGGTCCATCGGAAGGTCGAGACGTTTGGCTACAGCCTCAATGATACGCATGTTTGCCTGATGAGGTACTACGTAAGCAATGTTGTCCTTGTTCAATCCGTTGCGTTCTGCTATGAGTGCACAGTCGTCACTCATGTTGGTTACCGCATAACGGAATACCGTCCGACCCTCCTGATAGAGGTAGTGAAGTCGGTGGTCTACGGTGAAGTAGGAGGGAGGACAAACAGAGCCTCCGGCTTTCAAGTGCAGGAAGGGAAGACCTTTGCCGTCGGTGCGGAAGTGTGAATCCAACACGCCGATGTTCTCTTCTGTGGTTGCTTCCAGAAGAACGGCAGCCGCGCCATCTCCGAAGAGAGGACAGGTGCTGCGGTCTTTGTAATCAACTACAGACGACATCTTGTCGGCACCGATAACGATAATCTTCTTGCATCTGCCACTCTTGATCATGGAAGCGGCTGTGTCCAGCGTGTAGAGAAATCCGCAGCAAGCGGCCCAGTAATCGAAGGCAAAAGCGTTCTTTAGTCCCAGTTTTCCAAGTACGATGGAAGCTGTCGACGGGAATTTGTAGTCGGCAGTAGAGGTCGTTACGATAAGGGCGTCAATGGTATCAGGGTCTACTCCTGTTTTTTTCAGCAGTTGTTTAGCTGCTTTTCGTGCCATGTAGGACGTGCCCAGACCCTCTTCGGTAAGAATACGTCTCTCCTTGATGCCTACACGCGTCATAATCCACT
>CAMAHD010000157.1 GCA_945834405.1 uncultured Prevotella sp.
AACGACAACTCAGACAACGAAGACAACATAGATAAAAAGTAAGTTGTTATCAGTTTTCCCTGTTGTCGTCAATAAATTAAACGACAACTCAGACAAGAGGTAGGCGCAAATTGATATACCATCATAAATAACAACTAAAAGATATGAACATAGAAGTGACAAATTTAAGCCACAAAAACGTCATTGAGTGTAATTCGCTTCAAGACAACATTCGTGTAAGACGCTCAGGTACAGCTAAGGTGGTATGGAGAGGGTTGAATACAGAAGTGAAGCCTTCAAAGATTAAAAAAAAGACCGTATGGTGATGATGAAAAAACGAAAAAACCGTAACCACCATGTCTGATGATTACGGATTTGTCTGAAAGAGAGCGCGTTCACTTTCCGGCGATGCAGCTCACTCCGAGGGCGGTACCTACGGCGGCGAGGATGGCGGAAGCAAGGTTCCAAAGGAACTTGACGAGTCGTTGGCGGTTTTCGTGAGTCATGTCAGAGTCCTCCTATTTACAGGGTTAGACAGTAGGCACTTCCTCGGTCTCGTCTGCCACGAAGTTGGCGGTGAGCGTCACGTCGCCGGTGACGGTGAGGATGCGGCTGGCGCTGGTGTTGCCGTCGCTCCACTTGTCGAAGCGGTAGCCAGAGGCAGGCGTGGCGGTGATGGTCACCTCGGTGCCGTCGTCGTAGTTGCCGGCTCCGCTCACGCTGCCCATCTTCTCGTCGTTCACCTTGAGCACCACGGCGAAGCCGCCGCTGATGTCGCTGTTGCTGGAGTTGACGCGCTTGACGAGCTTGCCGTTGCGGTCGTAGCAGGTGATGTTGATGGGGGTGGAGGCCAGCTCCTTGCGGATGTCGGAGCAGGGGGTGAAGATGACGCGGCGCGAGCTGATGAGCTTGGTGCTCACCTCGTTGACCGAGGGTACGGAGGCGGAGCGGATGCCGAATCGGATGTAGCCCAGTCCGGGGATAGCCACGCTGTGGCCTTCGGTGGTCCAGGCGCTCACCACGTCGCCGATGGCTGCCCAGGCGGCGTTGAGCGAACCCTTGGGGATGCCGCTGCGTACGCTGGCCTCGGCGATGACCTTGCTGGCAACGAGGGTGCTGTATGTTTCTGGCATCATCACGTATGCCCACTTTTCCTTGTTTTTCTCAAACGATACGTTGCGTTCGGTTGCTTTTACGTTGATTCCCATAGTTGTGTTTGTTGTTTTTGGGGTTAAAGTTATGGTTGATTGTCTCTCGTGTTTGTGTGTCTGATCAGATTCACGATGCAAAGATACTGCTTCTTCATGTCAAACCAAGCGAAACTGTCGGACTTTGTTTGCAAATTTGGCTTCGTCAAGAGTAGGGGAGAGGGTGTAAGTTGTTGATACAAAATAATTTATAGATGTATTCATCTTAACGGATGTTCGTTTTATTCAGTTCACCACCGGTGCCTTTCCCCTTGCCCACATTTCCGCAAAGTCCTTGCATCCTTCGTCCAGCTCGTGTCTGACGAGTTGTGGCAGCCATTGCCTGAGTCTTATCCATGCTCTTTCTCCTGCCTCGTCATGGTCGGGAAAGATGTGCAGTTTGAAGGCTCTCAACATCTCTATGTCGCTTTTGCTGAGCGACAATGCCGAGGGTATCGCCACCGCCTTGAGTCCAGCCGATAGCATCGCCCAGCAGTCACTGCATCCCTCAGCGATATAGAGCGGCTCGTCAGGTTTGAGCCACTTCAGTATCGGCAGGTTGTAGATGCTCATCGGACTGCCCTTGGGGAAGCGGAAACGGGGAACGGAGGGAGGATTGATGGATGATGATTGGTTGTTGATGATTGATGAAGGATTGCTGATGGTTGATTGATGGGAGGATTCTTGAAGAAGAGTCGGGGAGGGAGGAGATACGGAAGTTGGAGATTCGGAGGGATGAGATACGGAAGGCTTGAGAAATCGCCCCTGTACGGTGATGAGCCTCCCGTCGATGTCGCGATAAGGAATGAGCAGCGAGGGAGCGTCGTAGAAAGGCCTTCCGTAGCGCCAGCAAGGCGCAGGCTGCGAGATACTCGTCAGGCCGAGCCAGGCGATGACCTTCGGGTTCAGTCGGCGCTGTCGGAAGAGAAAATCGTTCGCCTCCGCGTTGATGACGGGATAGCGCAGCAGCGACTCCAGATACTCCGTGTCGGGTTTCACGCTGGCCGTCTCTTTCGGCGGCAGTTGCCGTCGCAGGCCGATGGCGTTGTTTCTGTTGTCCCTGTTGTCCCCGTTGTCGTTAAACCCATCGATGCGTATATTCATGGCATCGGCGAGCCATCTGCAGGCATCGGGAAAACGCAGGTTGCAATATTCCATCACGAGGTTGATAGGACCCCCCTTCTTGTCGCATACATAGCAGTGGAATCTGTTCCGTGCCGTGTTGAAATGGAGTGAGGGATGCGTATCAGCGTGGAAGGGGCATATAGCCACCTTCCTTCTCACGCTGATGCCGAGAGCCTCTGCCACGCCGACGATGTCGGCAGCATTCAGTCTGTTGATGTCTTCTTTCGTCATCATACTTCGTTCATGATTAATCTGTCATCATGCTTCGTTCATGACATAATCGATGATAGGAGATTCCGCAGTCTCGTGGTATTCCACCTTGTCGATGCATCCCTTACTGATGATTTTCAGCATAGCCACGTGCGTCTTGTACCCCAGCCATTTGTCTATCTTGTCGAGAAAGTTGGTGCCGTGAAGACAAAGCAGATAGGTACGCGGCTCACCGATGTATATGCTGCCGTCCGTGATGTCATAAGGACCGTTGCCGGCACTGATACATCCCAGCGGTTTTTCCGGTCGCGAAGCCTTGAGTGGCGTATCGGCATGGCAGATGCACAGCTCTACCAGCAGTTTGTTCAGTCTTTTTGCCCTCAGCTGATAGTTCCCATCGGGCAACTGGAACATGGTGCGCTCCAATGTGGCGCACAGGCGACGGTAGCCCAGGTAAAGGAAGCCGTTGGTGGCTCCCTTCTGTGACACGTTTCGTCGCAATATGATAGTTTTCAAATAAGACATGATTAATTTATAATTTACAATTTATAATTGATTCATCTTTCGTTAGTTCAATTTAGTTGTGAATGAGCTTAATGACCTTAATGACCAAATGACCAAATGACCAAATGACCCCCATCATTCATCATTCATCATTCATCAATAATCATCTTTCTTGCGTTATCTTCACGTAATAATGTTCTTTTTTGTAGATGAGTCCCTGAGAATTCCAGTTCTTGATCATCATACGTGTAGAGTTTCTGCTCACGCCCGTACCCTTGATGGCGAGACACTGCTGCATCGCCTGATCGATGGTAAACTGCGCGGGCAGTCGTTCGTAGATGGTGTCGTTTTTGCCCTTTCTGTACCTCTGTCCGTTGATACATTCGTACTCTTCGCAACTGGCATACGCCTTTTCTATGCGGCTGCGGAAGAATCTCAGTTTCGTTTCGGTGATAGAGTCGGCAATCACGCTGAAGGCGTCGAGCATCTCCTTCGTCTGTTCCTTCTCCATGAGTTGGGCTGTCAGGAAGGGTTGTTCCTTGAGCATCCTCTCCGCCTCGTCCACGCCGTAGCGTCTGATCATTTTGGCAGCCACCGATGCGAGCATCAGTCCGGCCGTCATCCTCATGGCCGTCACGTGGTCTCTCAGTCTGCATCTCGCTTTCACGCGGTCGTCGTTCTGGAGCGTCTCCTTGCGCACCGTCTCCAACCATTCCCTGCAGCGGCGTTCCAGCTTCGTCAGCTCCACGTCCCCCTGCATCAGCATCAGCAGTCGCGCCACGTTGCGTATGTTGTCCGCCTGCTGTAGGGTGAGATGCGGTTCCTTCTCTTCCAGCGGCGTGAAGGTATTGTCGGGCATGGCAGCGATGGCGAGTCTCGAGAGCTGTCCGTCCACCACGTTTCTCACCACCTTGTAGAGACAGGACGAGGTGCCCACGAGCACGCTGTTCCAGAGCAGTTTGTCGATGTGTACGTTCACCGAGTCGAGCGATTTAGCCTCTCTCGAATACCCCACGCCGTCATACGACATACGTTTCATCACGGAGAAGTCGGTCAGAGCCGAGCCCCATTTCTGCGCCACGATGTCCCCTTCAGGCGTGTACGAAAAAGCATGGATGCCATCCACGTTAGCCAGCCTCTCCGAGACGTTCGCCACCGTATTGTTGAGCGAGATGAGCCTGATGGGCAGGTGAGGCTGGTCGGGCAGTTTCTTTGCGTTGCGTTCGCGCTTGGCCCTGTCTCTCCATTCTCTTTCCTGTTTCAGGTAGATGCGGTCCTGCTCTCTGAGGCTCTCCGTCCATGAGTCCACCACCTCGTCGAGCGAACCCTTGCCCGAAGCCGCCGACCCGCAGATGAAGACATCGATGTTCAGATGGTTGAACTTGCCATGAATAGCCAGTCTCACCTTTGTGGCGAGCGCGCCGATGATGGCAGCGACGGTATAGATGACCGCCATGGTTTTGGTTCGTCCCACCGCCTCTACCGAGTCGTTAACGCCCATTGGCAATGCCCTTTTTCCCAGGCTGTTGTAGTGGAAGAATTCATCCTCCGTCTCGATGTCGTCAATAGCCTGCTGAATCTCCTCGTTGTCGGCAAAAGTCTTTCTCAGTGCATAGAGCACGTCACGCAGCCTCTGTGGCATCTGCGTCTTTGTAGCGTTCAGAGCGGCTTTAATTTGTTTGAGTTTCATTTCCTCCGTCATCCCCTTGTAGATGGGGATGACGTTGTTGAGCATCACCTCGCTGTAGTTGGTGATGTGTCGCAGCAACATGGCCAGCTCGTAGGTACGAGTGGTAGAGTCGAGTTCCCCCGGCTCCATCCCCCCGTAATACCTTCTGTTTATCTCGTCGATGATGCTGCTGAAGGGCAGTCCGTTATAGTCGGCTCCTCGTCCTGTAGTTCTGATTGTTTCGTTCATGGGTCTGTTAGAAAAAGATTTAGTACCTTCCCTGAGCCTTGTTCACCACCTCGCATGCTTCGAGATACATCCGCATGGCGAAGTCCTGCATTCCCAGCGGATTCACGTTTTTCGTATGTACCTGAAAGATGCCGTTCGGTTTGATGATCATCGACAGCAGCTCTCCGTCCCACACCTTCGTGTTGCGTCTGTGCGCCTTTTTCGGAGTCGATTCCACGAAGGTAGCGTTGGTGCTTAGCGGGTCAATGGCGAGCGCTCCGTTCATGACCTTTCGGTTCCAGCAGTCACAGTTCTCATTAGTCACTAATGTCAGATTGACGTTTTTCATTTCTTTTCTCATTGTTGCCAAATATTTTGAATGGTTATAAAAATTCTCGCCTCTCCGTCGATGCGTTCCATCAATTTTTCGAGAGCGATTTTACTGTCACATAATCTGCCAGTCTGCAGATTCCTTCCCACCAGCACGCAGCCCTCGG
>CAMAHD010000158.1 GCA_945834405.1 uncultured Prevotella sp.
ATAAATAAGGCTATGATAACACTTGTTCGAAGTATTCAGGTGGGTTCTATATAGCGGCTTAGCCCTCTTCAGTTCTATTTCAGGTCAGTCTTGAGTTGTACAGCATTCATCATACTCATGATGAAAAATATAGCCGGAAGGTATTCAACATATCTTCCGGCCTTAGTTTAATCTGTTATTCAGGGGGAGAAGCAACTATTCGGTTATAGTATAAACCCCAAAATGAGTGAATTAGATGTATTAATATGTAGACTTATAAATATCAGCGTTTCCTTTTCAGTTGCTCCATTATCAATTATTCCTGTGCAAAAATACTAAAAAATGATTACTGGAGAAAATGGGAAAAGAGGCAAACGTGAATATATGTCTTATTGATGGGATTGACAATAAAAAATTAGTGATTATCTGTAAAAAAATCTATTTCTATTGTTGCTATATCAGAACAGATGAGAAGGTATCAGCTCCTGTGCCCGTTCAAAATCCTCCACGGTGTCCAGTTCGATAGAGAAAAGGTCGGTGGTGTCGGTGGCGAGGAAACGATGTCCCTGTGGAATGAGTCTTTCAAAAGCCTTTTCGTAAAAGACGTTCACCTGTTTCTCCTCTTCCATCATCGGTTTCAGTTCGGCAAAGAGGGCGGCCGAATAGTCGGCATTGATTTTCTCTATGCCTACCGATTCGCCTATAGCCTCGCTGATGGGGCATACCTTGCTGATTTTCTGTATCATTCTCTTTTCGTCAACAGCCACCTTGATTTCTTCGTCACCCAGTTCGTGGTTGTTCACTGCCAGTGTTGTCTCCTTTTGGTTCAGCAGGCGTGTGATGATATTGGGGTCAAAGAGGATGTCGCTGTCAAGCAGCAGAAAGTCCTTGCCTGCCACGTAAGTGCGTGCCAGATACAGGGAGTAGATATTGTTGGTAGAGTTGAAGTCGGCATTGTGAATCAGGTGCAGACGCAGGGAGGGATAATGCGTTTGCAGGAAGCCGGCAATCATCTCGCTCCTGTAGCCTGTCACCACTACCAGCTCGTCCAGTCCGTTGTCAAGCAGAGCATCTACGGTGCGCTGTAACAGAGAGCGCTGTCCCACCTCCAGCAGACATTTGGGACAGCGGTCTGTAAGCGGGCGCAGCCTTGAAGCCATGCCCGCTGCGAGTATCACTGCAATCATGAGTTTACGACCTTTAATATGGCATCAGCCACCTTGCGGTTCTGTTCCCTTCTGCCAAGGGTGATACGCATGTGGGTATTGATGTCCGGTTCGTCCATAAACTTCACCTTGTAGCTCATGTCCTTGAACTCAGCTTGCAGGCGTTCTTTCAGTTCAATGGGATATTTGATAAGGATGAAGTTGGCTACAGACTTGTATACCTTGAATCCCTCCAAGGCTCCTATCTCGCGGGTATACATCTCGCGGGCTTCCTGCATCACCTTGCCTATCTCGCGGTAATGGTCTTCCGACTTCAAGGCGGCAATGCCCAGTTCCTCCGACAGGCGGTCGTAGCCTAAGTATTTGTTGGCATAACGGGCAAATTTCTCCATCAGCTCACTCTTGCCTGTAAAAGCGAAACCGAGGCGCAGTCCGGGCAGTCCGTAGAATTTGGAGAAGGTTCGACAGAAGATGACATTGGGATGTTTCTCTGTCAGTGCATGAATATAGTTGGTGTCAGTATTGACAAACGAGGCATAGGCTTCGTCCATCAGTACGATGGTATCTTGCGGAACCATCTCCATCACTCGCTCTGTCTCTTCCAGAGTCAGTCCGTTGCCGGTAGGATTGTTGGGAGATGCTATCAGCAATATGCGGGGATGCTTCTCGTTGACAATCTGTTCAAGCTCATCCAGGTCATATCTGAAACTGTCTTCCGTTTCGTACAGAGGGTAGAAGTCGGTCAGTCCGTTCACCTCGCTGGCTATGGACTTGTAGTACCACCAAGAGAATTTGGGGATGAGAATCGTGTGATTGTCGCCTTCGGTAAGAAAGAAGTGGATAGCCATCTTCAGCAGGTCCTCTGCTCCATAGCCCAGCAACACCTGAGGTTCGTCGATATGGTACAATTCTGACAGATAAACTGAGAGAATGCTCTTCTTGCCCTGGTCGTAGATGCGGGTATAGAAGCACAATGTATTGATGTCAAAGTGACGGAATGTCTCTTTGACCAGATCAGAGGGCTCAAAATTGAACTCATTCCGATCGAGATAATTCATGTTGTCGCTCATGTTTTTGATAGATTTGCCTGCAAAGTTACAAAAAATTATGAAAGTTTGACCATAACATCCTATCTTTTCAGAACTTATTTGTACTTTTGTAGGATAAAACAATTATAGAATGTCAAGATGAAGACACTTTTAGCCAATAAACACTTTCTGTTGTTGTTGTTGATATGTGTGCTTACCATCCTTCCTTTTCTTGGAATGACGGAGTATCACACCAAGGGAGAACCGCGAGAGTCAATCGTTTCGTATACGATGTTGACGGGTGATAACTGGACACTGCCCCGCAATAATGGCGGCGAGATGGCCTACAAACCACCCTTCTTCCACTGGTGTGTGGCAGCTGTCTCTGCCCTGAACGGAGCTGTTACCGAAGCATCGTCGCGCCTGCCATCGGCTTTGGCACTTATACTTATGACGTTATGGGGTTTTGTGTTCTATGCCCGTCGCACCCATTCTTCGTTGGCGCTGACGGCTGCCTTGGTCACGCTCACCAGTTTCGAACTTCACCGTGCCGGTGGCAACTGCCGCGTAGACATGGTGCTGACGGCTCTCATTGTCTGTGCCCTGTATGCTTTGTTCCGATGGTATGAGAAGGGAATGAAGGGCATACCCTGGATAGCGGTGTTGCTCATGGGTATGGGCACGATGACCAAGGGCCCCATCGGTTCTATCCTTCCCTGTCTGGGCATCGGTTTGTTCATGCTCTTGCGCAAGCAACCCTTCTGGCGCACCTTCCTGAAGCTCTGCGGCTTCGGGCTGCTCTCGCTGCTGCTCTATGGAGCCTGGTTCTATGTGGCATGGCAACAGGGAGGCGACGAATTCTTGAGTCTGATGTACGATGAGAATATAGGACGCATGACGGGCACGATGAGTTATCCCGCGCACGATTTCCACTGGACGTTCAATATATTGACCGTAATCCTTGGCTATATCCCCTGGACTCTGCTGCCCCTTATTGCCCTTTTCTTCGTGAAATGGAAAGGCAAGGCAGGCACGGCTCCTTCAGGCTGCGGCGAGGGAAAGACAGCCTGTGTCGTTGGGGCGCTGCGTGGCTGGTGGCAGAAGTTGCTGCAGCTGCCCGATGTAGAGTTTTTCTCGTTGGTCAATCTGGTTTCTATCTTTGTCTTCTATTGCATTCCCTCCAGCAAGCGTTCGGTCTATCTGATGCCCATCTATCCCTTCATCGGCTATTTCCTGGCCAAATGGATATTGTGGATGGCGAGCCAACGCCCCAAGATTCTCCGTGCCTACGCTTCCCTGTTGGCTGTACTTACGGCCCTGCTCTTCGTCGTGTTTATCATCGTGAAGATGCAGCTGATACCGGAGAGCATCTTCGGCAGTGGCAGACATGCTGAAGCCAACGTCCAGATGTTGCATGCCTTGGAACAGATAGGAGGCTTTGGTTCCTGGTGTCTCGTGTTATTGCCTACCGTGGCAGGTATGGCATGGTGGACGATGGGCAGACGTGTTCAGCAGGGAACCCCCTTGGTAACCGCCATCTTGGCTTTGGTTTTCTGTCTCTATATCTCCCTTGACGGACTGTATACGCCTACGGTAGTCAATACCAAGTCGCTCAAAACCATCTCGGCTGAAATAGACAGGGTGGCTCCTGCCTCTCAGGGGCGGCTTTATGAATATATAGAAGAGGGGGTGAAAGCGAAGGGCGACCCCCTGCATTTCTTTGAAGTAAACTTCTATCTGCACGACCGCATAGGCAGTTTCTACCACGAGAAGCCGCAGTCGGGATTTCTGCTCATCAGTCTGAGGGACATGGAGAGCAACAGTGCCGTTTTTGCCCGACAGGGCTATCGTTTTGAGCCTGTCTATCAGGCATCCAAGCGAGGATTGATGGTTTATCGTTTTTCACGCCAATAAGACATCGTATGCTGAAAATAGGATTTGATGCCAAGAGAGCCGCCCAGAACCGTACAGGACTGGGTAATTACAGTCGCTTTGTACTGCGGATTCTGTCAGAGGGATTTCCCCAACATGAATATCATCTGTATATTCCCAAGGAAAAGAGGATGCCCTATCTAAGGGAGATACCCACATGGCGCTCGCTCATCCTGCATTTCCCCCGCAGTAAGGGATGGCGCAGGCTGAGTTCTATATGGCGTATAGGACCTGTGACTAAAGACGTGCGTCATGATGGCATACAGCTCTTTCATGGTCTGAGTAACGAGCTGCCCCTCAGCATCCGTCGTGCCCACTGCAAGAGTATCGTTACCATCCACGACCTCATTTTCATCCACTATCCCCAGTATTACCATGCCATCGACCGATGGATATATAATTATAAGTTCCGCAAAGCGTGCAGGATTGCCGACAGGGTGATAGCCGTAAGCGAGTATACGAAGCGCGAAATCATGCATTATTATGGTACGCCGGAAGAGAAGATCAGGGTGGTTTATCAGGGTTGCGACCAAGCCTTCCGCAGGACGATTCCCTCAGAAACCCTGCAGCGGGTGAGGCAGCATTACCAATTGCCCGAACGCTATCTGCTATATGTAGGCAGCATCGAGGAGCGCAAGAATGTGATGCTGGCGGTGAAGGCATTGAGGGAGATTCGCAACCAAGGTGGCATTGACGGCTGTCAGATACCGTTGATCATAGTGGGCAGGCGCACCGACTACACGGCGGCAGTGGAGCGTTATGTCCAGACAGAGGGTATGGCAGAGCAGGTGAGGTTCTTCCACAAAGTGCCCTACGAAGACCTCCCCTCCATCTACCGTCTTGCCCATCTCTTTGTCTATCCCTCGCGTATAGAGGGTTTCGGTATTCCTGTTTTGGAGGCACTGAACAGTGCGGTACCCGTGATAGCCTGTACGGGGTCGTGTCTGGAAGAGGCCGGCGGTCCTCATTCCGTCTATGTCCATCCCGATGACGTTCAAGCCATGGTTCAATCCATTCGCCGCATCTGGACGGACGCTCATCTGCGTCAGGTGATGATAAGAGAGGGAATCCGCTATGCCGATGAACATTTTTCGGAAGAGAGACTACGTAACGACCTGATGCAGGTTTATCAGGAAGTGCTTGAGGAGAGGGCTGTAAATGAGCGGCTTTAGTAATTGTTGAACATTACTTTAA
>CAMAHD010000159.1 GCA_945834405.1 uncultured Prevotella sp.
GAGCAGTGCTGCACATGTCAATACATAAAACTGTTTCATATCATTATAATAAATTAAAGTTTAATATTTTCTGTTTCTATAAGCGCCCCGTCTGCCATTAAAGTACAATTTCTTGTATGATGTCGTTCCACGGAACCGTTTCGGGAGCCAATCCCCCTACATCCTCAGGGTCTTCGACGGCAGGCGGAAGCTCTACCTCCAAAGCGATGTCGATGTTCAGGTCGAGGTCGAGACCGAGGTCTATGGAGTGTTCCTCCAGCCATTCCTCAAACTGATGGGTCACGTCTGTCGTCACGATGTGAACCGTATTGTCGACAAGTACGAAATGGAGGGTCATCACGAATTTCGTTCCCGACCTCAGATTCTCCTCGTTGAAGCCGAAGCTGCTGAACGACTGGGTGAGCATCGCCTCGGTATAGTCGCTGCTTCTGTATTCGCGGTTGATCAGGTTGAAGGCATATACCGTTTCCTCGGTGCCGGCTTTACCCGTCACGAGATTGACGGACTTGGCAAGCCCCGTCATGTAGGAGGCTTGCATACCCTTGCAGTAGTTCATTCCCTTGACATATACCCTGACGTTGACCCTCTTGGTCACGGCACGCTGAACGGTATTGAACTCCCGCGATACACCATCGGTGTAATAGCCGTCGGGCATATCGGGATAATACTCTGTCTCGGAGGACAGGAAAGGGACGTTCCTCACTGCCGAAACGGCGAGATAGTCGGGGGATGTATATACCGTGTCGCCCTCTGTATAGACACTGAAGTCATCGAAGCTCTGCGCTGTATTGAACGTGATGGCTGGAAGTTCCTCCCGGCTATCGTTGATGATAATCAGATGGTAGATACCGGGGGCAAGCATGATGACTGGCGATTGCCACTCGGGATTGGGCGGCATTTCGGTCACCAAGCGATGGGTGACGGAGTCGAAGGCAAAGATGGTGACGCCATTCAGCCGGTTTTCATCATCATAATCTCTGCTGTCCGGCGCAAAGGCGGTCTTGCTCCAGTCAATGTTGAGCTTCACCTTATCCCTGCTGACCGTCTGGTAATACAGATGGTCGCGGGAACAGGACTGGCACATCATCATGACGAGACCAACGAGAAGCGGTATGTTTTTTCTAACGTTCATGATGCTGTACGGGTTTAGGCTGATTGAAGGTGTACACTAACGACACGTTGAGGGAGGTAGGAAGTACGGTGCTGAGCACTTTTGATACCCAGGGATAGTCCCTTACCTTGATTTCTCCGTATGGCGTGTCAGCTGTCTGTGTGTATTTTTTATACTCTGTGTGGAGGTAGCCTACGGATGCGGAATATTCCATCTTCCACCTCTTGCCGATGTAGTGTGAATAGCCGAAGGTGGGCGAGACATGCCACATCGTGCCCTGTACGCCGCGGCGCGTCCACTGCAGGTCGTATGAGCCTGTCCCTACCGTCAGTCCTGCAAAGAAAGAGGTATAGGGTTCGTCGGCATCCTTGAAATAGTATCTCGGAGTGACAGCCACATAGCGCATCTGCACCGTCTTGTGCTTGGCTGTGTTCCGCCACCAGGGATAGACGAGCGTAGCCTCTGCCGTCAGCCGCTTTGACAGGGGTATCTCTACGGATGCGTTGACGAAGGTGAGCAGGTCGTAGAGCAGGTTGCTCTTGACGAAGAAGAGGGGACGGCTGACAGTGGTATGGGTGTATGTCTCCTGAGAGAGGATGGATGGCGTTGGCTCCGCTTCCTTCTCGATGAGTATTGTTGACGAAAGACTGTCTGGAATGGTATCTTTAGAGGATGACTCCAAAACAGGTATGGAGTCCTTCTTTTCTTTCCTGATATACAAAGTAACTTTTGAATGTCGCATCGACGGGTATGCAGAGAGCGGTATCTTGCCAAGCCGGTGGTTGTTGGTTTGCTCGTGCAGCTTACCGTCTAAAGAGCTGGAGATGGTTTTGAAATGCTCAGAATGGTGGTTGAGATAATCTATCACCGCCTGGTTTCGTTTTCGCGATAAGGTCTGATTGATTCGGATATATCCCTCCGGAGACGTAGATGATGTGACAAAGAGTCCGAAGGGGATGATGTCAGGCAATCGGAAGACGGAGTCGAGCTGATGGATAAAGCGCTTCAGGTGTTTCGTATTTTCGGGTATCTTGGCGATGTTGCTGCTGCCACACGGATAAAGAACGGTGACGCTGAGCGAGTCTGTTTCTGCTTGTGCCATCGCAGCGTTTTCCGAAAACAGGAAAAGCACTATACCTATTGTTATTATCCTACGAGACATTCCTCTATTTAACTCCTTTATTCAATGCGACTGCAAAATTACAAACTATTCAGTCAACAAAAAACTATTATCTACGAAATATGGAACAGCTTAACATGAATTAACAAATAAAGAAATATAATTACTTCGGCTGTCGCAAGCAGAGATACTCACTTGCGACAGCCGAATTCTTCTCGCGTTTGGGAGCCAGACGATAGAATATGACAAAACGGTTAAGCCCGAATGACGATGTAAATAATTTCCTAAAAATCTACGACTGTGATGCCTGCACCACCAAACTGCACATGCTCGTCGCGATAAGCAGTGACATTGGGTACCGACGAAAGATACTGACGGATAAGCTGGCGGAGGATGCCCGTACCCGTGCCGTGGAGTATGCGTACCCTGCTCATTCCCACCAATATGGCATCGTCGATGAAGTAGGTGACGGCATGGAGAGCCTCGTCGCCACGCATACCGCGCACATCCAGATCTTGCTTGAAATGGAGCTTGCGCTCGTCGATGATGGAACGGCCGCCCTGAGCGCCATCCGACAAGGAGGGCATCACGGGAACGGACGACGACGAGAGCTTCTCGGATGCCGGTCGCGCAGCACGCTCCAGCCTTTCGGCTCGCATCTTGGTACGCATGTCACCAAAGATGACGGTGGCCATCTTGCCATCCATCACCTCAATGGTTCCTACCGTGGTCAGCCCCTTGATACGCACCGTGTCGCCAGCCTCCAACGGACGCTTGTCAGCTTCCTGACGGGCAGCAGCCTGACGCAGCTTTTCTGCCGACTCCCTACCCTTTTGTGCTTTCTCCTGCTTGCGTTTCTCGTGACGCTCCTTGCGCTCCTGTATCTGTCTGATTTTGCGGGCTATCAGCTCGTCGTTTGCCTTGGTATCTATCTCACTGACTTCCTCCTTGAAGCTGTTCAGGTCTTCACGGATGCGTTTCGTCTCCTCCTTCTCTGCCTGACTCTCACGTATCTCGCGGATGGCATTCTCTATCTTCTTGTTGCTCTCGCCCAAGAGCTCCTGAGCCTGCTCCTTGGCTCGGCGAAGGATGTCCTTGCGGCTTTGTTCGAGGTCTTTGATTTCCTGCTCGTAGCGGCTGATACGCTCTTCCAGCTGCTTTTCATGCTGATGGATGGTCTGACGCTTGCTTTCCCAATAACGCTTGTCACGAACGATATCCTGCAGATACTTGTCACTCTGGATATAGTCGCTGCCCACTATCTCGGAGGCATCGCGTATCACTTCCTCTGGAATGCCCGTCTTGCGCGCTATCTCGATGGCAAACGATGACCCCGGCTGACCGATAGCCAGCTGAAAAAGGGCACGCATCTCGTGACGGTCGTAGAGCATGGCACCATTGACCACACCCTCGTGACTGTCGGCAAAGTGCTTCAGATTCTGATAGTGGGTGGTGATGACACCATAGGCCTGCTTCTTGCAGAACTGCTTCAGCACACTCTCAGCTATAGCTCCGCCTATCTGCGGCTCAGTACCACCACCGAACTCATCAATAAGCAACAGGGTTTGTTCGTCAGAGCTGCGCATCATGTTCTTCATGTTCAGCAAATGACTGGAGTAGGTACTCAAATCATCGGCTATGCTCTGCTCGTCGCCAATATCTATCATGATGTTGTCGAAGATTCCCGTAGTACTGCGCTCACTCATGGGCACCGACATGCCACACTGCAACATATACTGAAGCAGTCCTACTGTCTTCAGGCATACCGATTTTCCACCGGCATTGGGACCTGAGATAATGAGGATGCGCTGCTTGCTCGACAGCTCAATGTCGAGAGGCACCACCTTCTTGCCCTGACGTTCCAGTGAGAGCTGTAACAGGGGATGCTCGGCTCTTATCCAATCGATATGGGGATAGGATTTCAGGACGGGTTCTACCGAACGGGTCTTTTCTGCCAGACAAGCCTTGGCGCGTGTCAGATCTATCAACGCCAAGAAACGGCAGGCATGGAGAATATCCTGTACATGGGGACGAAGCTCGCGGGCAAACTCCGAGAGAATACGTATCACCTCTCGACGCTCCTCTGCCTCCAGTTCCCTCACTCTGTTGTTGGCTTCCACCACCTCGGCAGGCTCTATAAACACGGTCTTTCCCGTTGCCGACTCGTCATGCACAATACCCTTGATTTTTCTTTTCAGTGTGGGAGCTACGGGTATGACCAATCTGCCATCGCGCAAGGTGGGCGTCACGTCCTTCTCTACCAATCCGTCCTTCTGCGCACTGCGCAATATATTATATAAGGTGTGCGAGATGCCGTTCTCAGTCTTGGCAAGTTCTCTCCTGATGCGGAGCAACTCTGCTGAAGCATTATCCTTCATCTTTCCAAAACGGTCGAGTATCATGTCGATACGGGTCACAATCTGAGGAAATGACACCACATCGGCAGCCATACGTGCCAGGGCTGGATAAAGATAAGGAGCCTCCGCATCGCTTTCTTCACTGGCGGTCTGACGCAGAAACCGGACAATCCCATTAATGGTATCTAAAGAGCGGCGCAAGTCAAACAGTTCACTTTCTTCAAGATGAGTGCCTTCGAGTCTCAGTCGGCTGACCGATTCTCTCACATCGAAGAAAAACTGCATGGGCATGGGTTCTGCAAGCTGAAGAATACTTCGGAACTCGCTGACCTGACGCAGCCATTCTCGTATGGTGGCAGCCTGAGTAGAGAAGCCTATTTTGTCTACCATTTCTTTGCCGAGCGTGCTGAGACACTGCTGTTTCAGCAAGCCTCTCACCTCGTCAAAACCTATCTTCGTTTCAAAGTTCTTTGGATAAATCATGCTGCAAAGGTACGACAATTCATCTTTTTTCGCAAAAAAATCTCCCAAATATTTGCACAATCAAAAAAAATGCCTTACCTTTGCACCCGATTTCAAGGTTACGACCATCACGAAGTCACTGGAGAGATGGTAGAGTGGTCGATTACAACGGTCTTGAAAACCGTCGTGCTGAG
>CAMAHD010000160.1 GCA_945834405.1 uncultured Prevotella sp.
TCAGTTCATAGGCCGATTCAACACACTGGAAGCAGCAGCAGTCGGCAAAGATGAACTTCATCTTGGGCAGACGTGCCAGAGCCTTTGCCATGGAGGGTATGTTCATCCATTTGCCCCATGTCCCCATGCTGTTGTTGCCCGTGTCTATGCCGAAGGCTTTCCGCAGGGGTGCGCTCTTCGACAGTGTGTTGGCAACGCTGTCACTGGCGATAATCCATCCGTCGGCGTGTCCCCACAGCACGAGTGCATATTCCTTGGAGGGGTATCGTTCGACAATCCATTTCAGCGTGCGATACATGTATTCGGCATCCGAGGTCAGTCCGTCGCTGCTTGTCTGATAGAGGCTGTCTTTGCGGATGATGCCCCGGCTTATCTCTGCCACGTAGGGCAGCTGGGTGCGGTCTGCCATGTCGACGAAAGCCACCAGATGGCAGCTGTCGGGCAAGCCCCTCGAGCCTTCTGCCATGTCCGTGAGGTTCAGCGTAGCAAAGGTGGACAGATTGTTCTCTGCCGCCATGTATACGATGACGGTTCTGTTGGCGGTGGCCAGCGGCTGCATCGCCGTCTTGCCGTCATCCTTGGAACAGGCAGAAAGGAGTACAACGCCCAGAAACATGGTTAATAAATATTTCATTCAGCTTATTTTTCGCGCAAAGATACATTTTTTTTATGAATAGTTCGTACCTTTGCAGCTAAATTTGAAAAATGTAATGAAATTATTGACCACCATTCTGTCCTTGTTTCTGTCCATGCCCCTCTTTGCCCAGGTGCTGAGCGACGTGCAGTGCGAGGACACATGCGCACACATACACGGCATAGACATGAGCCACTATCAGGGCGAGGTGTTCTGGGAGGCACTGGGCGAGAATACCAACATGGCGTACGTCTATCTGAAGGCCACCGAGGGCGGCGACCGCATAGACGACCGCTACGAAAGGAACATCGAGCTGGCTCACAGCTACGGTCTGAAGGTGGGCAGCTATCATTTCTACCGACCGCAGACGGAGCAGGAGCGACAGCTGAAGAACTTCATGACCCAGTGTCTGCCGGGACAGCAAGACCTCATACCGATGATAGACATCGAGACGACGGGCGGACTCTCTACCGACGAGTTCTGCGACTCGCTGTTCAAGTTCCTGCAGCTGGTGGAGGAGGCATATCGCCAGAAGCCCCTGCTCTATACCTTCACCAACTTCTACAACCGCCATCTTTGCGGCAAGGTGGATGCCTATCTGCTGATGATTGCCCAATATACCGAGCGCGAACCCCTGCTTGCCGACGAGCGCGACATTGCCATGTGGCAGTATACGGGCAAGGGGCATATCGACGGCGTGAAGGGATATGTGGACAAGAGCCGCTTCATGGGGCAGCACGGCTTGCGAGAGATACGTTTCCGGCATTGAAATCGCTGTCGACAAGGAACATTGTGATTGACACAGAGAAAAATAAAAAATATTTTACAAGAAAAAAATGGCTATTATTAAATGTCCCGAGTGTGGTCATCAGGTGAGTGACCAAGCCAAGACTTGCCCCAGTTGTGGAATAGATATAGCGGGCAAGGTAGTAAGATGCAGCCATTGCGGCGAGTATGTTTTCAAGAACCAGGAGTTTTGTCCCGGCTGCCACCAGCCCTTGCGGCAGGCAGGCGGCACGGCTGCGCCCGTCGGCTCAACGCCTTCACCATCATCCTCATCCCAAGTCGCAACTTCATCATCAACCCAAAAAGCTTCTGCTTCATCCTCATCCCAAGCCGCAGTTGCATCCTCATCCGAAACAGCCGCAACGGCAGCTTCGAAGTCATCCCGCAGGAAGTATACGGCTTTGACGGTGGCTTTCGTCTTTTCCTTGGCGATAGTCCTCGTGGGAGTCTTTTTCTATATGAGTACAGAGTCGGACAATGAGATGGAGGCTTATCAGAATGCACGCAACAGTTCGGAACCTGCAGTGCTGGAAAGCTATCTGGCGCAGTATGCTGAAGCACCGGTTGAACATCGTGATTCCATCCAGCTGCTGCTCAGTCAGTTGCAGAAGGTAGAGACGGAGTGGACAGATGCCGTGATGGCAGGTACGAAGATGGCATTGGAACGCTACGTGCGCCTCTATCCCAACAGCATCCACATCACTGAGGCTAAAATCAAAATCGACTCCATCGACTGGGAACAGGCCAAGAGCAGCCAGTCGCCAGAGGCTGTACAGACCTATCTCAACCGCTATCCTGACGGCCTGCACGTCGACGAGGCCAACGACCTCTTGGAGAAACTCAAGACGCTGGGCATCTCGCCCGACGACAAGCAGCTGGTAGAGCAGGTCTTCGGACAGTTTTTCGCTGCCTTGGGAAGCAGAGACGAGATGGCGCTTACCGCTACCGTTGCCAATGTGATGAGCAGTTTTCTGCACAAACCCAATGCCACCAAGACCGATGTGCTGAGCTATATGAAGAAGCTCTATGCGCCCGACGATATTGAGAGCATGGAGTTCCATCCCGTCAACGACTGGAAGATAGAAAAACAGGTGGCTGCTGACGGCAGTTCTACCTATACCGTCAACTTCTCCGTTGACCAGAAAATCCACCGTTCCAATGCCGATTTGGAAAATTTCTGCACCTATAAGGTTACTGCCATCCTTTCTGCCGACTCCAAAATAAGCGAGCTGAACATGCAGAAACTCAGACAATAAGCGTGCCGGACAAGCACAGACTCAGCCCATGAGCGTGCCATGGTTCAGCTGGTGGCTTGTCTGCGTCTGAACTCCGAACAGGTGATGGCGGTGGCGATGGCAACGTTCAGGCTTTCAGCCCCGTCTTCCTTGCCGAAATGCGGAATGAGTAGCCTTCGGGTCACTCTCTCGCGGATGGCAGCCGAAATACCCTTCCCCTCATTGCCCATGACGATGATGCCGTGGTCGGTGAGGGGTTGTTCGTAGATGTTGTTGCCGTCGAGCAGGGTGCCATAGACGGGATGGGTGTCGGGCAGCTTGTCGAACAGGGCGCACAGGTCGGTATAGATAATGTTCACGCGCGCGATGCTGCCCATCGTTGCCTGCACCACCTTTGGGTTGTAGGCGTCGGCAGTGTCATGGCTGCAGAGCAGGGTGTCGATGCCAAACCAGTCGGCGATGCGGATGATGGTGCCCATGTTGCCGGGGTCCTGAACACCGTCGAGGGCGATGCACAGCTTGTCCCGGATGTCGGCTGTCGTCAGGCTGCGGCTGCTGTCAGGCAGGGGAAAGAGCGCCATCACCTTCTGGGGATGTTGCAGGAAACTGACCCTCCGCAGTTCGTCCTCGCTCACTTGAATCACCTCTGTCATCGTTGCCGGCGTGCCCTCTGCCCGCTGTTCCGAACCTGCCATCCAGTCGGGGGTCGCGATGATACAGCGTGGGGTGCTGATGCGCATCAGGTCGCCTACCACCTTGGGACCTTCTGCCACGAAGAGTCCCTCCTGCCGCCTGTATTTCTTCTGTTCCAGCGAACGTATCAGCTTCGCCAGTCGTTTGTTGATCATGTGTAAATCGTCGTTTGGTTAAAAAAAGTCATGCAAAATATCCGCAAAGTTACAAAAAAGTTTTATTTTTGCAAGACTTTTCTCTTTCGAACTCCAAAATGGATATAAAAAACTATCTATATCTTTGCCTGACGCTGCTCCTGGCCTGTGCCTGCTCCAGCACGAAATACGTGCCGGAAGAGGACTATCTGCTCAATAGGGTAGTGGTGAAGACCGACGGGTCGGCGCATCGTCTCAATGTGGGACAGCTGAAGTCGTACGTACGCCAGAACGCCAACTCGCGCTGGTTCTCGAAGTTCAAGATACCCTTGAGTGTATACAACATGGCGGGGCGCGACACGTCGAAATGGCTCAACCGCAAGCTGATGGCCATCGGCGAGCCGCCCGTCATTTACGATGCCAACCTGACGGAACAGACGCGCAAGAACCTACGGCAGAAGATGTCCAACGAGGGCTACCTGCAGGGCGAAGTGAAGGTGCAGACCATCGTGCGCAAGAAACGCAAGCTCGACGTCGTCTACACCCTCGTGCCGGGAAAGGCTTACCGACTGCGACAGGTGAACTACGACATCCGCGACAGTGCCATCGCCGCCATGCTCGAAAGGGAGCAGCAGCTGACGGGCAAGTTGCGACCGGGGATGCAGTTCAATGTGTCGGCTCTCGACGAGGAGCGACAGCGTATCACCAACTTTCTCACCGACCATGGCTATTATAAGTTCAACAAGGCGTTCATCTCTTATCGTGCCGACACCGTGCCCGGCAGACAGGAGCTCGACCTGACCCTCGTGCTCCATCTGTTTCGAACGTCGAACACCGAGCCTACCGACCACAAGCGCTATCAGGTTCGCCACATCAGCTATGGCAGCGGCGACCTCAACGATACTGTCATCCATCTGCGCAGGAGCGTCCTGCTCAACAACACGTTCATCGCCGAGGGGAAGGACTATTCGGCACAGAAGCTGCGCGAGACCTACAACCGCTTCGGACGGCTGCAGGCGGTGCGCTATACGAACATCAATTTTCGTGACGTGCCCGGCACCAACCAACTCGACTGCGACATCGAGCTGAGTAACCACAAACCGAGCACCATCAGCTTCCAGCCCGAAGGGACGAACACGGCTGGCGACCTGGGGGCAGCCTTGTCCTTGACCTATCAGAACCGCAACCTCTTCCGCGGCTCTGAGGTGCTGAGCATGGAGTTTCGCGGGGCCTTCGAGGCTATCAAGGGACTCGAGGGCTACTCCAATGCCAACTTCGAAGAATATTCAGTCGAGGCGAAACTCCTCTTTCCGCGCTTCATCAGCCCCTTTCTCAGCAGTGGTTTCAAACGTCGCATGAATGCCTCCTCCGAGGTGTCGCTGCTCTACGACCTGCAGAACCGTCCCGAATACCACCGCCGGGTGCTCTCCGTGGCATGGCGCTACAAATGGAACGACGCCAACCATCACGACCGCTATCAGGTGGACCTGCTCCAGCTGAACTATGTCTTCATGCCCTGGATATCATCCACCTTCCGCGAGAACTACCTCGACGACAACTCCAACCGCAATGCCATCCTCCGATATAACTACGA
>CAMAHD010000161.1 GCA_945834405.1 uncultured Prevotella sp.
TCTCCACCAGCGTTTCGAAACCACCATATTTAGCAGGTACCCCTTGGATACCCACGATAGCTACTTTCTTCATAAAAATCAGGGGGTTATATTTTGGTATTACGGTTTATCCTTTTCATGTGGACCAACGCTTCCATGACAGAATTCCTGTTCAGTCCTTTCATCTCATTAGACAAAGCCCTCATCAGTGCACTGCGCCAGTTATTTAGTCCATAGCCTTTTTCAATATGGCACTTCAACTTGTCTATCTCATCTGCAATGGTGTCTTCCTCATCTGAATCAGATAGCACTTCACTGTGCAAGAAATTGATGACCGATTTACTCAGTCTCTCGTCCATATTCATGTTTGCCCAATGCGTCTTCAGCTGTTTGGCTATATTTTTGTCATTCAAAGCTGTCTCATCGATAACAAAACATACAACAAGTGTCTTATTGTCTATCTGAATATCAGCCTGCAAGAATACCATTCCTGTAGGAATCTTCAAATAATATGGGTGGATATATTCCGTGAATGGATGGGTATGCCCTTTTTGCCTGTTACATCCCCAGCACATAGGAATCAGGTTCAGACGGCACAAGGCAAGTGATTTGTATTTGCTTTTAGGCATATAGTGGTCCAACGTTTCGGGCTGACCGATTGAACAATAAGGGCACTTATATACCCCCTCGTTCAATTCCTGTCTGATGTAATTCAGTTCTTTTCCTTTCGCGGTATCTGTATAATGTTCGAGAAGCGCATCGCGTCCTTTGGAAGACACCGTGTTGTTCTGAACTTCAGAGACCACACCGTCCTGTTGGTCATATTGTTCCACCAAATGCTCTAATGCCTGCGAATCCTTGTCATCGATGATTCCTAATTTCCTGAATTTTTCCACATCCGACATTGCAGCCTGAACCGAAGGTTTTTCTATAGCCCACATAACTACATCCTGTTCCTTTGATGGTATTTATTGATAATGTAGTGAAGAGCCTGAGTACTCAAGCCTCCCATACACTCTTCAATCCTTTGTATGGCCTCATCTGATGTTTTTGCCTTATTACATTTCATAGCAGCGTAGATTTCATCTATGGCCGTGAAATAGCGTACCCTGTCTGTTGTCAGGTCAAAAACCTCAGATTCTATAGCACCGAAACTTTCGCCAAACGTCTCGATAGAGGGTGTCTCAAAAGTAACTTTATCACCATTGCGTCTGACAATCCTGACATTCTTTGCCATCGTTTCCTGAAGGATGACAGGAGAATGTGTAGCTATCAGCATCACGGAATGTCGTTTTGCCAGAATCTTACGTACTTCTTTCATCATGAAAGACAATAAAGGCGACTGCAAATGATTTTCTGGCTCATCAAACAGCAGCAAAGCATTTTCTTCACAGTAGGCAATGATATGAAGCATGGAATGGAAAAAGAATTTATGGCCGGTACTCATTTCTTGAAACACTTCATTCCATGATTTTCCGACCAAAAAATCCGCATATTCCAGTGATTGGGCATTTTCAAACAAATCCGGTTGCTCTTCACGCATAGAGTTCAGACATTGCTCCCATACTTTTTGCTTGCCATTGTCTCCCTCTATGGTTTTATATGCAGCTTTGCTCTCTTTGCTCAATTCTTTCTGGGGCTTCAACAATACATCTTGAAGCTTCAAATCTCCTTTTGCATCCTTGCCCTGTTTGTGTTGCTGTATCATCTCCTCCGCTTCCTTTTTGACATCCCGCAGTCCACAGAATATAAAACGTCCTTCTCTTGACTCAATATTCTTCGCCCACAATGTCAAGTCTGAATTGATGTCTTCTCCAGGAAGTATGAAGTTGTCAAACGGAGTATAGGAAAATATCATCAGTTGCGATATGCCGAGATTCTTGGGCTCTATTGTCCCCAAATGAGATAGATAGCGGCTCCTGTCTGTCGGACTTGCATAGAGTAGGGCTGCCAGCTTGTAGAGTGCCGTGCTTTTTCCGCTTCCATTTTTTCCAATAAATGCTATCAGCCCATTAGGGAGATTGGAATCATCCATGTCCTTTATTGCCGAAAAATTCAGCTCAACAGGCTTTTCCGAATTGGCATAGTGAATGAGCATCTGTTTTTCACGCAGGTTGTATTGCATTCCTTCTTGAAACAGGATTTCACGACCTCTTAATAGTTCGTAGCTGTCCATACTTCCATTGCGCATCAATGATTTCTGGAAGCATTCATCATCTTTTATGGTTTGATAGAATGCATCTGTTTCTCGTAGAATCAACCGATAAGTTTCAACAAATTCTTTTCGTTCATCATCGCTCAGATAGCGGGCAAGCCCTTTGTATACATCAATGGAGAAGCTCATTGAATAGAAACCATCAGGCAAACTGTGGAACTCCTTGTAGCCACCCAATACTTTGTACAACAACGAATCTTCTCTTTCTTGTTGTTCATGACGCATGATGTGAATAGATCCAAGATAGATAGCCCCCTGTTCTTGTGTGGCACGCTTTCGTGTGATATGCAGGTGATAAGTGGTGTAATAACTGAAATCGTTCCAGTCATTCTCTTCAAGCAAGAAATCCACGTCATCCTCCTTATGAGAGGATGCGTCTTGCCAGCATTTCCGTATCAGTTTTGTGGTTAGCATGTCTCCTTTATTTTGAGTTTGCAACCAATACACGTTCAACCCCTTCAATCATATCATCAGCATTAAACTGTTTTGCTCTGTACAATGCATTATCTGCCATCTGTATATATCTGGTTTTATCGCTCAGTAGCTCCATAAGGACATGTTCTATGCGTTTGAGATTCGTCACGTCTATTTTATATCCATTGACCCCATCATCAACCATCTCTGCAATGCCACCTTCTGTGGGGACAATAACAGGAAGTCCTGCCGTCATTGCCTCCAGTGCGGTAAGTCCGAAAGTCTCAATAAACAGCCTCCTGTCCGACAGATTCAGCACCACCGAAGCCTGCTGATAGAATTTTGCCACGTCCTCCTGGCGCGAAAGAATAGAAAGATTGTTGTCCATTATTTTAGTTCATAATTGTTTCAATCTGTGTGCGCATATGCGCAGCATTGTACGTCATGGAGCAAGCCCGTGCTTTTTCAGCCATTGCTATGTAATACATTTTGTCGTTTAGCAAAAGAGTAATTTGCTTCTCCATCGATTGCATGTCCGATATATCCGTCTTGAAACCATTTACCCCATCCTCCACCAGTTCTGCAATGCCCCCTTTGATGGGAACGATTACAGGTAACGCATTATTCATTGCTTCCAGTGTGGTTAGTCCGAATGTTTCTATTGCAAGCCTTGGATTCGTAAGAGATAAGACGATAGATGACGAGTTATAAAACGGGGAAACATCACTCTGACGGGCATATATTGTCAAATTACCCCCCCTCGTTCTATTTAAATTATTATTATTCAGGTATTTATCTATGTTTTCCTGCGTATCATTAATCACTAAGACAAAGCGGTATTGCGGTAGCCGTTGTGACAGTTGGATAAACTCCTTGGTCCCTTTGTATTCCTTTAGCGACCCTAACATCAATACCGTCTTCCGCTCGAATGCAGCTTCAGGGTCAGGCTTCAGCCGCTGCACGAAAGCCTCCGGCAGGGCATTCGGAATCACCGTCACCTTCTCCTTGCGCTTCAGAAATGAAGCCTGATACTCCGATACGCAGACGATGCGGTGAGCCAATCGCTCCATCATCGCCGCCAGCCCCTTGTAGAAAGCCCCCTTTACGAAAGCATTCTCATGGTAATGATACACCACGCGCTTCCCCATCAGCCGTCCTGCCAAAGCAGGACCCACGGGCAGCAACGTATTGATGTAAAAGACCACATCCTTACAGAACATCCAGCGAAAGGACAGAAAGAAAGTAAAAAGCTGCACCAGACCATAGCGTAGCATCGTGACCGCCCCATTAGATGAGAAACGATAAGGATAACTATGCTTCCGCAGGTTTGGGTAATGCAGCAGCTCATCCAGCACTCCCCCTTTGGAGGATACCAGATCCACTCTATATCCCTTCTTCAACATTCCCTCCAACACCATCCGCAGCACCTTCGGGCTGCCACTATAGTCGTTGAAGAGGTGAAAACATACTATGTGTTTCATTCGTCCAGTCGTTTTAACAGTTCAATCCATATATTCATGGAATGAGCTATATCACCGCCGATATTTCCTCTTTCGCGTATGGTAAACCTGACAATAATATCCAACAGATAAAGCTGATATTCAGCTTTGTCAATCCAATCGCCATCAACCGATTGCGCGTATGCCATAATCTCGTCAGCCTGCCAGTGCTTCTCAAAAATAGCCGTCTGCGTAAAGAAGTGATAACGGTCCACCATGGGTGGATAAGTCATTTGTGCATACTCCCAGTCGAATACGAACAATCGGTCCTGTTCCACGAACATATTCCATGGAGTGAAGTCGGCGTGATACGCGCCATATTCCACCATTTGGTCTTTATTCTCAATAAAAACCTTATCAATAGCATTGCCTAATAAAGTTCTTGCTTCTTCTGAAGGCAGCCAGTCTATATGCTCTCTCAATTCCGACAAAGTGTGACAGTAATCTGTTTCCTCAAACGGTAACACCCGTTTTGTCTTCGCAAATAGCTTTTCCAAAAACTCTTCATGCAGCGTTCCCCATTCGTGTATCACCTGCGAGTGGCTTGTTTTTGTAGTGGTCTGCACTAACAGGTGGATGCCGCTACGCCATTCTCCGACGAACAGGATGCCGGGTACATTGTCCACGCCCAGCTGTTTAATCCTTTTCAGGAACTCTCCTTCCCGGTTAAACAACCTAATCACCTCCCGATGGTCGCTCACCTTGCAATAGCCCAAAATCCTTTTACCGACGCTTATCTGGATGGTAAGTTTTTGGTGTACACACGGTGTGCCGCAGAACACGGCAAACTCCAGTCTGTCTCTCTTGAATAGTTTGCATAATTTATCGTAGAGGTCTTCAGCAAGACTGCACCGTATAGTCTCGATATGCAACTTTTGTTTCAACAGCGGCAACCGATGCAAAATGGGAAACCAACGTTTCAACAGTTTACCGTTCCTTCCGCTCGGCTGATAGAGATGC
>CAMAHD010000162.1 GCA_945834405.1 uncultured Prevotella sp.
ATCTCTTCCAACTGCTTATGACGAAGGTCTGCCATCACCTTATCCATGATGGGCAGCACCTTGGTACGGAAGAGCTTTTCGTTTGATGATTCTGCCATAGTTTTTCCTGATTAGTTGTGTGGGAGATTTCCAGCCGCACTCATCATCTGATTGAAGGTGTTGTAGTCCATGTTGCCACTCCAGTATTCACGCTGGATATAGTCGAGTGTACGACCATAAGTACCTTCTGCTCCTGCCCCGAAATGCTCATAGATATTGATAAGCTGGTTGGCAATAGCCATATTGGTTCCCTGCGGAAAGGTAATCCAGTTACCTGTCCTGTCATGGATGGAGGGTATGTCGGTGATAATACCGCTTTGTGAGATACCGCCTTGGTCAGAGGCAAGAAAGCCATCGCCTGTACCGCTTGTTCCTGAACCAGTAGAACTGCCGCCATTTCCAGACATACTGCCGTCAATGCCGAAGAACTGGGGCAAAGCAAGGGAAAGGCAAACAAAAGTAAGCGCACCGCCAACGGTCATCGTCATACGCTTGGCTGTGTTCTGGGGATTGGTTTGCATGGTGTAATACACGGCCAATGCCCCGACAACCGCAATGATAGCAGCAATGACGTAGCATAATGCGCGTACATACGGCATGTAGGTAACAACACCGTCTGCGGCATCACTGATACCAGAGGTTCCGGCATCAGCGAATGCTACAGGGGTGAACAAATTAGATATGGCAAACAAATAAATCTTCTTCATACTTCTCTTGTTCTATAGGTTAAGCTGACTGAGTATCTGCTCCCTGGTCTGCTCGATGGCATTGTGATAGACTTCCATCTGCTTTGGGAAATACTCTTCCAGCCATTCGTCTTTTTCAATATTCTCGTTGATGAACTTGATGGCTAACTGACGGTCAATCTCAATGGCCGCTTCACCAGCCTCGCTGTTGTTGAACCAAGCCTTCGTCCACCATCTGATTCCGCTTCTGTCGGGATAGACACTGACCAGTCTCGGTATATCAAAGCTCTGAATGTCTATTTCCAGTTCGGCAAGGGGATCGACAAGCCCACTGCTGGCTACGGCTTCGTCATAGGCTTTTTTTTTACCGCCTGACTCATGGTGCTCAGAAATATCTGATGACGGAGTGCCATATAGTTGAGGAAGTCCGCAATCAGGAGGTTCTGTACCTTCTCTGCCAACGGGATGCTACGCATTCCCATACCTAAAGGATTGGCCATGCTTGGAAGCGTCTCGAAGAAATAGTTCTTCATGGCAGACATGGTGAAGATGTTACGTAGAGCAAGTTCCGTATGCTCTGGCAAGGCATAGATTCCTGCCGAGAGGTCTTGCATGTAGTCCGGGAACCACCGCATCATCAGGTCTTCAATCTCTTTCTGGTCTTTGTCGTACATCGTATGCACATCCATGTCGATAGTCACGAACTGTGGCACAGCACCAGGAGTACCGTTCTGCTCCAAGGCTTTCATGTTGCCGTAAATCATCGTCAGGAACTCCAGCGGATTCAACTCCTCCCCGTTGTACTTGACTTCAATGTGTAACATGTCGGCAGAGACAGCGACAACCTGACCAGCCTTGACTTCGGTCGCATAGTTGGCAAAGACATTACTGAGGTGTGCGTATGTCACCTCGTACTTGCCATATCGGATAACCTGATAGATACCGTGAACGGCATCATTGCCAAGTCCTGAGACCTTGCCTGTGGCAATGGCTGAAAGCAGATAATGCTTTACTGGAAAGTCCACCCCATGATGGAAGAACGTCTCTCCTGTCTTGGGGTGTTTCTGCTTTCCGTAGCCTAATGACATCTCTACGTCTTTTCCTTTCTCCTCGAACGGCATACAGTAGCCACTGTCCGACTGGAGCATCATTTCCTGAGTATATTTCATTGCGAATTTGTTTTTTTAATCGATTGATTTCTTCTGACTATCGGGAACGGTGAATGACTTCACGCTCTTCCTCTGGTGCATAGACAACTTGGGGCTGTGGCTGAAGCATCTGCCCCTTCGCCACGTTTCGCTGTGGGTCATTGGGAGTCTGCGGTTTCTGCTGTGCCAGACCACCTCCAAGTGCCTGATGCAGACTGGAGTTATTGCCAATCATCATCATGCCAAGCAAAACACCAGCAATCTTACCCATCCATCCGAAACGTCCGAAGATGAGAAAAGCCGACGCAACAAGGCCAAGCATACTCATACCTGAGACATTTCCACTGAAGAGGTTGCTGAAGAAGTTGCTGAACATATTCCCTCCGTTACCTCCCGTCATATTCCCAAGGAAATTGCTGATGCCACTCAGGTTGCTGTTGGCTCCATTAACGGCATCGCTGACACCATTCATGGCATTGCTTGCTGTTTCGGTCAGACCGCTGACTGCATTACCGACTCCTTCCACCTTCTCCCCCACACTGTCGATGGTGTCTGAACCTACGACGGCATCACCGACAATCCTGGCCACACTCTTGTCTGTGGTCAGTTTCTCCCATGCGACGTAGCCAGCAGCCGTGCCGACGGCGGCTGTCTTGGTGGCTGTACCCAGTCCTTTGATGGTCTGCTGTGGATGAAGAGCAGTATGGCCGACGGTCTTAACCGTTGCCTGTGCGCCACGTCCCATGAATTTCAATCCGGCTTTTAATACTGTTGCCCAACTCATATTCTTATTTGTTAGAGGTTACTTTTACGAATCTTATGTACCTTAACGCTTTGCTGCCCGTTTCCAACGCAACATGCTTTCTTCAACGATATTTTTCTTATCTGCTCCTGTCCTGGCATGATAGTCAATCTCAGCCCAAACATCACCCAATGAGGTGTATTTGACCGCCTTTGTCAGTCTCTGCAGCTTCTTGTTCATCAGCTTCAGCTTCGGCCTGATACCGAAAATGACTTCCATGCGTTCCTTCTCGGTCATCTTTGTATCAGAGAGACATACCTGTCTCACATCATTGCATATATCCACGCTGTTGAGAATAATCTCACGGTAGATCTTGTTGCGGTTTGACGAGAGGGCTACGGCAAGCGCATTACTCGGATGGGCACTCAGCTGTTTGCTGAAAGCATCGAGGTTTCCTATCAGGTGGTCTATCTCGTGATAAAAGCCATAAATTTGGGCTGCATACATGATGATGCCATGAAAGTTGTCGAGGTAGTTGTTGAACTCCTTCTGTAGGTCGGTAGTGGCATTCACCTCCTCTGTAATCCAGATATGGCCAGTAGATTCTAACAGCATCATCTCTTCCTGCTGCTTCAGCTCTTTCTTGGCTTTGTCTGTATATAGGAGAATCATGGCTGCCAAAGTCGGGTCTTGCCCTTGCGCATGAATGTGGCTCCCACCAACTCCCCATAAAGGGAGGGCGAGAGTCACTATCAACAATATGAAGAACTTATGAAAAAACCTTTTCATCCTACTTTCTTTCCTGCATTAGGGGGTCACTATTCTTGAACATCTTTTCCACCGCCTGAGAGAGGCTTCTGCGATTTCTCCATTAGTGCGGTCAAGCATCCCCTCTGTGGCATTCTCCCAGACATCCATCATCGTGTAATAGCGGATGGAAAGACTGAGCTGACATAGTTTCTTATTGAAAGCAGCCAGTCTGTCATTGAGTGCCCAGAGTGTCTTGCTCCGTTCTGCTCCTGTGAGCATGTTCTCTGTGCCGCCTTTGGCTATGGCATCCTTCAATGTCGTATAGACGCTGACAAGCTCTGTAGCCGTCTCGATGTAGAGGTTGTTCATCGACATAGTGGCCACGATGCCCTGGGGATTATTGCTGATGGCTTTCCTCAGATTACAGAGATTGATGAAAACCCTCACGCCATCGTCATAGAGCGTGGTACAGGCTTTCAGCGTACTGGCATAGCCATCGACGGTTTTGAGGTACTTGTTATACTTCTTCTCCCAAGAATGGATCATCGTAAACTCTGTCGCGATGGTGTTCTGAAGGAGTGCCGTCTTTTGCTCGTCCTCAATCTGAGCCTTAATCTGGGCATTGATGAGTTCATTGCCCTCCGCAAGGGCAACATACTCCAAGGGATTACTGGATGCAATCTGAGCATCAGCCCTGTTGTAGCCAAACCACAAGAGGGCAAATGCCAGGAGTGCGACGATATTCCATCGGTTGTCATTCATCTGCTCGCCAAAGCCCTGTATTTTGTTATCTGTTGGTGATTTCATATACTCCTCTGCGTTGTTTGTTGTATTCTACTCGCTCTCTGATAATTCCTACCACGTCCAATTTCTCACGTACACCGTAGATGTCAAGCTTGGGATTGGTTCTGTCACCACTGTAGATGCTGATAGTCTTCAATCCGAACAGTTGCTCCATGATGCAACGTTGCTCACAGAAGTCCACAATTCGGTACAGTTCGATGTAGTCACTGGTACGATGGAAGATGCCATGCTGGATGATGAGCTGTTCTGAGGAAACGATGAACTGGAGTTTGCTCAGGTACAGACAGCCATAGAGCATCATCAATGTTGTCACACTACCCAATATCAGGAAGGGCATCTTGAAAGTAATGGCCTCGTGACCTGCTACAAGGAACAGCACAAGACTCACAAGGAACATGAAACCTTGTGAGATAATGTACTGTCCCCAATGAGGACGTAACGTGATGATGTGGAATCGTCTTACTGTCTGCTGCATATCATTCATCTGCGCATACCATGATGCTTGGTTTCTTCACTCTCGTTGATCTCTACATTGCCGTCTGCATCCAAATC
>CAMAHD010000163.1 GCA_945834405.1 uncultured Prevotella sp.
AAGTTCCTCGAAAATTCGGCGGTCAGAAATCCCTTTCCGAACTTTGCTCGAAAATAATTAACTCAAAGAAATTTTAGGTTATGAATATTGAATTAACAGAAAAACAGATGGACGCCATTGCCGGCAAAATAGCTCGTAAAGTGATTAATCTTCTTAATCATGATGAACAACCAAAGCAGGACAAAAAGAAAAGTCCAGTGGAGGCATAGGGAAATACTTATCACCGGAAGAGTTCGAAACGATCAAAGAAGTAGAACTGGCAACAGATAGCCTGCGTCGAGTACGTGACGTGTTTGTGTTTCAGACCTATACTTGCATGGCATACACGGACTTGAAGGCCTTTAATACAAAAAACATCCAGGAGGTGAAAGGCATGAAAGTGTATATTGGTCAGCGTGCTAAGACAGGGCAGACCTTTACATTTCCCCTGCTGAAGGAGACTCTCGCCATCCTCACGAAGTACAAGAATAAGCTGCCTATCATCAGCAATGTGAAGTACAACGAGTATCTGAAGGTGGTTGCGCAAGCTGCAGATATAGACAAGCCTGTCAGCAGTCACTGGGCCAGACGCACAGGTGCCACTCTCCTTCTTAATGGCATCATAGAGCAGGTCTATGCTAATATACCTCTTCTACTTGTATTTTATCCAACTTTTGCCTCTTTTCGGCAAAAATCCACTTCTTTAACACTATTTTAACACTTTTCTTCCGAAAGTCGTTCTAAACGATGGTTCTGACATACCATCTGTTTTTCAATCAAATAGTGCTTTTTCTTCGTTTTCTTCACATTTTTTGTGCAATTTTTGTAATTTTGCAGCCAGTTATGACTATTCTCGAGAAAGCATACGCCGCTACAGCGGCATTCGTGGAGGGGATTCCAAAGACTCAAAGAAAGAGGTATGGACAGTTCTTTACTTCACAACGCACGGCGGACTATATGTCCGGGATGTTCAGCCTTCCAGAGAAGGCCTCACTATCCATTCTCGATGCTGGAGCCGGAACAGGACTGCTGTCCGTCGCGCTGGTGGAACACCTGCGCAACAATGGCTACCATGGCCAGCTGACCGTCACCTGCTATGAGACAGACCCCAAGGTACTGCCGGTACTGACGGCAATCCTTGACATATTGGCAGCTGCATATAACATCCAGTACCGTATCGTCACTGACAACTTCCTATTAGAGCAAGATGCTCATCAGGAAGAATATGATATTGTCATCGGGAATCCTCCCTATCTGAAGATACCAAAAGACGCGCCAGAGGCTCTTGCCTTTCCAGAGGTGTGTCACGGCGCTCCTAACCTCTACTTCCTGTTCTGGGCAAGGAGCATACAGCATCTATCACCTGACGGCGAGCTGGTATATATCATCCCGCGCTCGTGGACATCAGGAGCGTACTTTGCCAAGTTCCGGCGGTTCCTGTTCCAGAACACCGTCATCACGGATATCCATATATTCGACTCACGGGAAAAGGTATTCGACGGCGAGAGCGTACTCCAGGAAACAATGATCATCAAAGTCAGGAAGTCACTGATACCTCCGGATGAAGTTCATATGACGGCATCGTCATCGTCGGCATTCTCTGACCTGCGCCACTATCAGGTGGCTTATAATGCCATCGTGGCTCCCAACGAGTATGTCTTTTTAGTGACCAATGAACAGGAAAGCCAAGTGCTGACCACGCTCAACCGACTGCCTGACACGCTCAGGACTGTCGGACTGCCCATGCACACGGGAATCGTCGTGGACTTCCGAACCCGTGAGGTGCTGCGCGACCAGCTCGAAGAAAGCGCCATACCGCTGTTCTATTCGCACCATGTCCGAAACGGAAGGGTAATGTGGCCAGCACAGCAGGAAGGGGAGTACATGGTGACCGACCGTAAGGGATACCTGCAAGAGAACGGTAACTACGTCTTCGTCAAACGCTTTACAGCGAAAGAGGAACGCCGTCGCCTGCAATGCGGTATCCTCCTGGCTACCGATTATCCTCAATATGAGCATATTGGCACCCAGAACAAGATAAACTTCATTAAATGTAACACCATAGAGGAAGCATACGGCATCTATGTGTTGCTGAACAGCACCATCTATGATACCTACTATCGTATCCTCAACGGCTCCACTCAGGTCAACAGTACCGAAATAAATGCTATGCCGGTACCGACCCACGACACCATCAAGGCGATGGGGCGTGAGCTGATGACAACGGATGACCTGAGCGAGGAACGTTGTAACAACATCATCAGACAATGGATCATATAACAGAAACAAGGGAGCTGCTGGCAGCTCTCGGCCTTCCCAAACCGCAACAGTCGGACATCTGTGTCCTCACAGTGCTGGGAATGGCAAACGTCAAGCCAGAGACATCATGGAGCGAAGCCACCAACGAATGGCTACGCATCCATGATGTCATCGGCTTTGCCAATGCAAACTACAATGTCAGCTATGCTGAGAACTCCCGTGAGACTTTCCGTAAACAGGCACTGCATCACTTCCGTACAGCAGCTATTGTAGAGGATAACGGAAAGTCAACGAACAGCCCCAACTACCGCTGGAGACTGACAAAGGAGTTTGTGGACATCCTCCAGAACATCGGTGTCTCTGGTGAACCGCTCAGAACCTTCCTGAAGAACCATGAGCGGCTGGTGGACATCTACGCTTCAAAGAAGCAGATGGAAAAGATGCCCGTCAATATCAACGGACAGGCATTTACCTTCTCACCTGGTGCTCATAATGAGCTACAGAAGGCCATCATCGAGGAGTTTGCTCCACGCTTCGCACCAAACTCGGAATGTCTCTATGTAGGCGACACCACAGAAAAAGATCTTGTCAAAAACGTCGCCAAGCTCCGTGAGCTGGGCTTCGAGATAACCCTGCATGACAAGATGCCGGACGTGGTGCTATACCGTGAAGATAAAGACTGGATCTACTTCGTAGAATCAGTGACATCGGTGGGACCGATGGATCCGAAACGACTCGTGGAGATAGGACAGATGACAGAAAATGTGACAGCTGGCATGATTTTCGTCACGGCGTTTCTGGACTTCAAGACCTTCAAGAAGTTCTCGGAGAAACTGGCATGGGAAACAGAGGTTTGGATAGCAGACATGCCAGACCATATGATTCACCTGAACGGTGATAAGTTCCTTGGACCGAGAAAACAACCATGAGACGGCTTTCCCTTCATATCAGGACATCCTTCTGGAGTATGGTGTACCGCGTCTATAACACGTTTCACAAGCCTGTCTCACGGTATTCCAAGGAACAGGCTATTAGCATAGCCAAGCACTACCACCTCGAAAACGAGGTGATGACGGCGATGCAGCACGGCTGCACACCAGACGAGGCACTTCAAGAATGGGATATCTACCCCTATAAAGGGTAGAAAGCTGTGAACCGCCACGATAAAACAACGGAAAAGGGGGTGTTATACACCCTGCTGCTAACTATCGGGGCGATGACCGGGCAGAGCCAAACATCTTCATCATGAAGCCCGATTTCATGCAACATACCTATGCCTGCATCAGTAGAGGAATATCCTCATACTACGTCAGGGATGCCAGGGGAACCTGTCAACGCTGCCGTTTTCCATCGGCATGCTGCTGATAGAAACCGTATGGGATGCTCCTCTACTGATACCGTCATTACGGCACTGCTATCGGTTTTACTCAGAAGGTGTCCGATTCTACCCTTTTTGGTCAACACTCCCGACGGTTAACCGGCATCGACTCCTCGATGCTACTTTCCCTAACCTTTCCTCGCTTCACTCGAACAACATCCAGCAGTGCTATCCTGACATCACGCCAGTGGCAACCTCCCTGTAGCGGCATGAGAATATACAGTATGCGGGCTTTCCCTGGTTTTGGCAGGTGGCATCCTCGCTGAGACACAGAGTATTACCGGTGAGAAGGGCTGATGTCTGGCTTGAACAGGCAAGTATCACTATAGGCATAGCCATACACACCTGTTCATGCTGCAATTAAGTGACCGCCACAGAGGGCGAGTACTCATTTAATTGCAGCACCACCTGACAATAGCCTTTCTCCCTGTTCGGTAACACACAGCTTACTCAGGGATGATGCTTGCATTTCTCATGGTCAGCCCTTTCTCATGCTGCATATTCTCCCTTGCTGGGGCATACCACTCTTGACTGTGATTGTCTGGACAGGACTCCTGAATAATGCTTCGCCACCAATAGAGCTTCGTGAAATTCATATATATAATAATTATATGTCATACCCTTACTCTCGGCACGGCTACATTGACAGTCTCATTCCACTCTTGGTGGCTTGCCAATGTATTATCCTGTCTCACTCCCGGCAGCACTATCATGCTTGGGTCGCCATCCATGATAGTACGTCGGCAGCCTTGGTCGCCGCCTGTGTCTGTCAATGTGGCCGCTGGGTCGCCAGCATATGAAATCACTGCTTCGCACAATGTTACCTTTTGGCGCAGGAAGTAGTTTATTTTAAAATAAATTCTCTCTCATAGGAACTGACAGGAAAGACAGAAACAAGTTCAAAAGGGCAGGATACTGCCCCTCACCAGGTTTTCTTTCTTCTCTGCTTACCTTGCAGTCGAGCCGTGTTCTTTTAACCTTTTGGCGTTTCTTACGTAGAGGTTGACAAACCCTCTGTCAAATGACAGCTTATC
>CAMAHD010000164.1 GCA_945834405.1 uncultured Prevotella sp.
GTGGAGATGGTTGCTTGCGACGAGGTATAAAAGTGTTTTCTGCATTTGTCTGACGAAAAATGAAAGCCTTGACAAAAAACCAAGCGATTTCGATTGGCTTGTATTTGCAGAATTTATATAGATTTGCATCTAAGTTGTGAAATAACGATGTTATGATAGTCTGGATTCAGCAGAAAGTCATCCTTGTCACCTTTTTGATGTGGGTGTCCCTGTGTATGGCGCAGTCCGATAGTCATCAAGTGAAGTATGATGAAGAGGACGGTGTTCCCTCTATTCATGTCACCCAAATGCTGCAAGACAGGGATGGATTTATGTGGTTTTCCACTTGGAATGGCTTGTGCCGTTTCGATGGATATGAGTTTCAAACCTTCAAGCCTCAGTTTGGCGATAGTTGTCGGATGAACAGCGACCGTCTGCGCAATATATGGTTGTCCGAACAGGGAAATATTTATTGCAAGGTAGAGAACGATACCTTCCTGTTCGACACTCGCAGCGGCAGATTCAGGGATGTGATGAGCGGATCGGACAGGGCAGAAGCAAGAGCTTCTGTAAGGCCTGGGTTGAGGGGCAAGGAATCCCACTATTACTCTCGAGGGCAAAGTAACGGCCGTCACTTTGTTATGACCGACCGCCAAGGACTCTATTGGGAATTGCGCGACAATGCCATCTATTGCCAGCGTCCCATCACCTATCCGGCTAAACCGATAGACCATCCCTCGCCCATGTGGATTCGTTGCTTAGCTCGCGATAGGGAGGGAAATATCTGGGTCGCATCCCGTGATTCTGCCACCGTACGTGTCTACGATGCCCGATTGTGTCCTATAGGCTACCTGCATCCTGATGGCAGGTTGACTGACAGCTATGTCTCGTTCGGCCATCCTGTCTATTGTATTACCCAGACGCGCGATGGCATCATTTGGTTGGGCTCCAAGCCGGACGGACTTTTCCGTTATGACATGTCGAAGCAGTCACTGCGCTCTGTTCCACATCTCCCTCATCAGGCCATCTACGACATCAAGGAAGACCATCGGGGGCGCCTATGGCTGGCTACCTTGGGCGGTGGTCTGCTTTGTTTGGACGGTGAGCGAGTGTTCCGGTTTATGGACTCCATGCGGGTGCGCTATATCCACATCACCCCCGACCATGTTCTGCTGGCGACTACCACGGAAGGTCTTATTGTGGGTAGTACTGATGGCAAGAGCAACAACCTGAAGTTTCGCTTGCACCAGCGAGAACCACAGCGGGAGACCAGCCTGAACAGCAATGCCACCATGGATATCCTTCAGGATTTCCGTGGACGTTTGTTTGTCAGCATGGAAACCGGAGGCGTGAGTGAGCTCCTGTCCCAAGACCTCTTGTCCGATACGCTGTCTTTCCGACGTCTGCCCATGCGTGGCGGTTGGCCTACAGAAACAATCCTTGCGATGGCATCGTCGACAGCAGATGGGCAGATGTTGTTCGTGAGCAGCAACCAGCTGATAGCCTACGATGTGAACCAGTCTACCGGTCGCATTTTCGACTCCTGGTTCTTCCATCACTCCTATTATTTTTCCGAGGTACGTCCCTTGCGCTTGGATGACGGAAGGTGGCTGATAGGCTCGATGGAAGGAGTATTTACCCTGAATGCCAAGGATATGGAGCGCAAACCCTATATTCCGAATATTGTGCTGACTGCCATCATGGTATCAGACCAAGCTCCCCGTTATGCCGTCAATCATCTCGACACCCTTTGGCTATCCCCTTCCGAACGCAGCGTGACCATCCGTTTTGCTGCCCTCGACTTCTCCAATCCCCATCGCATTCGCTACGAGTTCCGTCTGGGGGGAGATGAAGAGTGCTGGCATTCCATCGGTCATGACCATTCGGTCACGTTGCCTGCACTTCGCCCCGGAACGTATGAGCTTTGTCTGCGCTCCACCAATGCAGATGGTGTGAGTGTCAACAATCTCCGTCGGCTGGTCATCATTGCCAAGCCCACCTTTTGGGAGTCGGCATGGGGGCGTCTCCTCGCAGTGCTGATGATTGTAGGCATTGTCAGTATGGTAGCTTGCACCATTCGTTATATCCGTCGCATCAAACGCAAACAGTATGAGACCTTGCAAGCCTATCTGGCTCTGATGGAACAACGCGAAGCGCCCAAGGCACCGGCTCATACCCCCCGTCCTGTAGATACAGAGGATCCGGTCATCAAGCGTGTGGTAGCGTTTATCGAGGCCAACATCTCCAACAGCGATGTCACCGTCGGTGATATGGCAGATGCAGCTGCTACCAGTCGTAGTGGTCTGCAGCGCAAGCTGAAGTCTGCGATGGGCATCACTCCGCAAGACCTTTTGAGTGAGGCACGCATCAAGCATGCCAGCCGCTTGCTGCTTGAGTCCGACCTGACGATTGCCGAGGTGTCTTATGCCAGTGGGTTTGCCGATCCCAAATATTTCAGCCGCTGCTTCAAGAAGAGTACGGGCATGTCTCCGTCAGAATACAAGAACATGCGCCCATAGGGTGTAGTGATGCGTCAAAAAGGGATGAATAATTCGCTTTTGACGCATTTTTCATCCTTGTTTGGTGTGAAAATCCTCCGTTTGATTGACACAATGTGTTATTTTTGCAGTTGAAAACCTATTACAAATATCCTAAAACTGTACAAATGAAACGGAAATTTCTTACATTTTTAACCTTCATCTTGATGCTTGTCACAGCATCTTTTGCTAAAAAAGTGCATACGATAGGCGACTCTACGATGGCTCCCTATGACGAAACTGCCACTGTCACCCGTGGTTGGGGCATGTATTTTGGCCAGTTTCTTACCCATGGCTGGACCTCGGTCAACTATGCCAAAGGCGGGCGTGACTCGCGCGGTGGCTATCAAGAGCTGTGGCAGACAGCCAAGAAGAATGTACAGGCAGGCGACTATGTGCTCATTCAGTTTGCCCACAACGACGAGAAACTGGGTGGCATGGACCGCGATGAGGTGTATGATTATTATATCAGCAAGGGCATGACCGCCGAAGCCTCCAGCCTTGATTCGCGTGGCACCTATCCGTCTACCACCTATAAGGAATGGCTGGGAAAGATAGTCGATGAGGTGTTGGCTCTGGAAGCCCATCCGGTCTTGGTGGGTGCCGCCTGTCGTGCCTATTTTTCTGCTGGCAAGATTCGCCGCAACGGTCGTCATGACCTGGGCGACTCTTTCTCTCGTCTCACTGCCAATGGTATCCTGGAGAAACAGAGTGTGCCTGCTTCCGACCATCTGATGGACTATACCTGGCATATGGAGCAGTTGGCAAAAGAGAAGGGTATTCCTTTTGTCAATCTGACTGAAGCCACGGCCCAGCTCTATGAGAGCTACGGCGAAACCAAGTGTCTCGACTATCTGTTTGACGGTCAGGGCTCAACTCATTTCAATACTACAGGTGCTGTGCTGGTGGCAAGGAAGTGTGCCGAGCTGATGAAAGAGCAGGGCATCATGGCAGAGGACATCACACTACCTACCGAGCTCAGCATTACCCCTCTGACGGGCGATTTCGGTGAGGCGTATATGGGGCAGACCTTGCAGAAGGAGTTTACGCTCAATGGATTTGGTCTACAACCAGCCGAGGGAACGGTCCGTATCACTGCCTCAGAGGGCATTACCCTCTCCTTTGATCAGAAAACGTGGAAGGAAAGCCTGCAAGCCGACTATTCTGCATCGACACTGGTCAAGAGTTTCTTTGCCCAGCTTACGTTGACCGAACCGGGCGAGAAGACTGGAATCATCACCATCCATCAGGGCGAAGCGACCATTGAAATACCGGTTGTAGCCAATGCCATCACCCTTGAAGGTGGTACGGAGGTGAAGGCCTATTGGCGTTTAGAAAAGGATGACAACTACGAGCTGACGGGTCCTGCCACGGTCATTGACCAGTCATTCGAACAGATGTATGTTCAGCGCTATTCCAATCCCAATGCCAAGACCGTTTGGCCCGAATGGACGGGTTATGATGCCAGCCGTAAGATGCAGCGAGACCTGCTGGAGGGAGACAACTGGCCAGCCGACGAGATTGACGACAACCCTACACGCTATATTCAGTGGGGTATCTCTCCGGCTGCCGGCATGGAACTGAAGATTGACGAAATCTCACTCTTTGTGGCTGGTTGTGGTGGCAACGGCATGTGCTGTCACATCTATTATTCCACCGACAATTTCGAGACTCGGACTACCATCTACGAACACAAGAAGATGCCTGCCAACAATCCGCAGTATGTGGAGGCTAAACCTGTCATCACGCTGAAGGGTGACCAGCAGCTGCTGGTTCGCGTTTATCCTTGGTATAATGGTGCTGCCACCGGCAAAACCATTTGTCTGAGCGACCTCACCATCCATGGCATGGCTGTCGATACGACGACCGGTGTCACGACGGCTGAAACTTCACATGTTGTCGATACACAGTACTATAGTCTTGATGGCAAGCAGCTCCAACAGCGTCAGCGTGGGTTGAATGTCGTGCGTCAGCAGATGACGGATGGCAGTTGTGTAACCAAGAAACAGATCTATTAATCCAATAACTAATCAATCTATTATGCGAAAAAAGAATTCTATTACCAAACTGCTGCTATCGCTTCTGATGCTGCTCCCGCTGTCGGCAGCCGCACAGGAAAGCATTC
>CAMAHD010000165.1 GCA_945834405.1 uncultured Prevotella sp.
ATCCCTCCTTTTTTATCTTGGTCAGAGCTCTACATGCTCTCAGCTCTCATACTCTAAGCTCTAAGCTCTAAGCTCCAAGCCCTATCCCAGTCTGAGTTTTCAGTGATGTTCCGAAAAACAGATCAGTGCTTGCGGTAGCCGCACTTGGGACATACGCCATTCTCGTCAAGAGCAATGCCACAGAGCGGACAGCGGTCAATCTGATTGCGTGTATCAAACTCGGCTGTTGCGGCATTGACACCACTGGTGAAGGTCAGCTTGGCGATGTTCAGTTTATCCTTCAGCAAATCGTATACAATCTTGATCATGCCTTCCACGGTCATGGTCTCTTTGGTAACGACCAGACGGCAGTCAGGATAAGCCGTAGCCAGTTCGGTCTTGAAGGCTTCGCCCTTCATGGTGTTGCGGGGGTGACCATTCTTGATACCCTGCTTTTCATAAACATCCAGTATAGCAGGCAGCAGAGGGTCGTCTTCGCGCAGAATGAGAGCATGGTCGAAGTTCTTCAGCACGTCCCATGCAACTTTCTGTATCTCATTGCAAGGATATACCATGTTGACACCCTCGTTGACACTGTCTTCCACCTCGATGGTCAGCACACCTGTATGGCCATGCAAATACTGTGCTTCACCCTGGAATCCATAGAATCTGTGTGCATACTGTAAATCTAATGTTGCGATACTTCTCATCTTTCGTTTCTCCTATTTTTTAAAGGTTAATACTTTGGTTTTCATTTGTTTTTTCTGATGCAAAGATAGTACTTGATGTTGATGCCGCCAAATTTTTTTTTCTATTTTTTGATAGAGTATTTCTATTTTGCCACGAAGGAAATTGCCCCCGTGTCATCATTTTCTTTCAAATATATGCCGATTTCTGAAATAAAGTTCGTACCTTTGCTCGTGGTATGGATGTGTCCTTTATCTCCTTTATCTTCATTTATCTCCTTTTTACTATTTGCGAAACTTGAATAAAAATAACAGCAACGATGAGCAAACAAGACAAAGACCCCATGGCATGGGAAGTGATTGAAAGTGAGTATTTATACAAAAGACCGTGGCTGACAGCGCGACGCGACCATGTCAAGCTGCCTACGGGAGCGGAAATAAAGGATTTCTATGTGCTGGAATATCCCGAGTTCTGCAATGTGATAGCCATCACGAAGGAAGGTAAGTTCCTGATGGAACGACAGTATCGCCATGCCCAACAACTCACGGCGATAGAGATACCAGCCGGATGTGTCGAGGACGGCGAAGACCCGATGGAGGCAGCCAAACGAGAGCTGTATGAAGAAACAGGCTATGCCGGCGGCGAATGGTCTAAACTGATGACCATCAGTCCCAACGCAGGAGCCTGCACCAACTACAGCCACACCTACCTTGCCGTTGGCGTAGAGAAGGTATCGTCGCAGCATCTTGAAGCGTCCGAAGACATCAGGATTGTGCTTCTCGACCGTGAGGAGGTCATCCGTATGCTCGAGAACGACGAGTTCCATCAGGCGATGATGGCAGCTCCGCTTTGGAAGTATTTTCATCTCTACGATTGAATAATTTTTTTCAACAAATATCAATATTTCAAAAAAAACGATTAATTTTGCAGGCAAAAAGAATTTTCAAACGATTCAACAGGTAATGAAAAAGTCAACAATGAAAATGACACTATTCGTGATTTTATTCACGTTGTTCAGTGTGAAAGGAATGGCGCAAAGCATTCGCGGCGTAGTTACAGAGGCAACGACGGGTGAACCCGTCATCGGAGCCACAGTGTTTGTAAAGGAGCTGAAAAAGGGAAGTATCACCAATGTGGACGGTGAGTATGTTTTCACTGATCTGCCCCCGGGACGTTATACGATTGAAGCATCGTATATCGGTTTCAACCCCTATACCATCAACGAAGTTCTGGTTGCCGGTAACAAAGAACAGGTACTCAACATGGAGATGAGCGAGGCAACCAAGGATCTGGCAGAGGTTGTCGTACGTCCCGATGTCAAGAAGGAAAAAGCGATCAACCACTATGCCATTGTGGGTGTCAAGATGATCAGTATGGAAGAAGCTGCCCGTTTTGCCGGTGGTTACAGCGACCCCGCCCGTCTGGTCACTTCTTTTGCCGGAGTGGCAGGTTCGCCCGACAACAACGGAATCTCTGTTCACGGTAATGCACCTCAGAGCCTCAGCTGGCGTCTCGAAGGTGTGGAAATCAACAGCCCCAACCACTTCACGGATGCCTTCTACATGGGAGCAGGAGCTGTGAGTGCCCTCAATGCCAACATGCTTGCCAACTCCGATTTCTACAGCGGAGCCATGACGGCTGAGTACGGCAATGCTCTCTCGGGCGTGATGGACATGAAACTGCGCAAAGGTAACGACAAGACCTATCAGCATGCCTTGCAGCTGGGTACACTCGGTGTAGAAGGCACGAGCGAAGGTCCCATCAGCAAAAAGGCTGGCTCGTCGTACCTCATCAACTATCGTTATTCGTTCACGACACTCTCTCGCAAAATCGGATTGCTCGAACTCGATGGCGACCAGGCAGACTTCCAGGACCTCTGCTTCAAGCTGAATTTCCCCACCGCCAAGGCTGGAACATTCTCCGTCTTTGCACTTGCCATGCAGGACAGATACTGGTTGGACGACCCGGATGACCCCTCAGAGTGGTGTACTTTCTACGACCGCGAGCAGATGGAGTCACGTCAGAAAATGCTTGTAGGAGGTCTCTCTCACAGCATTTATCTCGGCAACGGATTCAACTGGAGCTCCACCATGGCTGGCTCGTATTTCCAGAATGACGGTGAAGACGAGTACTACGACCCTGCAACAATCACTGCTGACCTGAAATACGGCAAGCTGATGCCCTATATGGAGATGAGACAGAAGAACTCTCAGCTGACCTTCACTTCATCGCTGCAGAAGAGATTCAACGAGCGTTTCACCTCAAAGTTCGGCATCACTTATTCGGAGTATTATTTCGACCTCGGCATGAGGATGACAGAGATAGGACAGCCCCTGCCCGATGATTATATATATCAGGCAGACAGCCACACGGGACTGCTCACAGCCTATCTCTCCAATTCATGGAAGATGACCCCGCATTTCACCTTCAACTTCGGACTTACAGCACAGCAGTTCCGTCTGAACAAGGAGACAACCATTGAGCCTCGTGCTGCCATGCAGTGGAATCCCAACTACCACAACACGTTCTCTCTCGGCTATGGTCTTCACAGCAAGATGGAGAAGATGGACGTATATTTCTACAAAGACCCCTCCGGCAACTTTGTCAACAAAGACCTCGACCTGAGCAAGGCACACCATCTGCTTTTCTCCTGGATGTACCGTTTCAACGACCACCTCAACCTGAAGGCAGAAGCCTATTACCAGTGGCTGTTTGACATCCCTGTAGGTGCCGGAGACACAGAAGAAGACAAGGTCTATTGCATCCTCAACCGCAAGGAAGCCTACGTAGACCGTGCCCTGCAGAGCACTGGCAAGGGACGCAACTACGGTTTCGACCTGACTCTCGAACAGTACATGCACAACGGATGGTTCGGCATGATCAACGGTTCGGTCTATAAGGCTGAGTATAAGGCTGCCGACGGCCTATGGTACAACACCCGTTATAACCGTGGTTATCTGGCAAAGGTGCTCGGAGGAAAAGAGTGGATGTTCGGCAAGAACAACCGCAACATCATCAACGTGAGTGCCAAGTGTACCGTTCAGGGAGGCACGCGCCATACTCCCGTTGACCTTGAGATGAGTAAGTCGAGATATGAAGCAGGCGACCCAGATGTAGAGTTGATTTACGGCAAGGCATGGAGCAAGCAATATGACCCATTAGTGATGTTCGACCTTACTGTCAGCTACAAGTTTACAGGCAAGGGCGTTGACCACACCGTAGCCATCGAGGCACTGAACATTACAGGTGAGGAACCGCCTTATGCCGACTATTACGACTACAAGAATCACGGTATTAAAACATACGACAGCGGTTTGTCATTCCCCAATATTTACTATCGCATCAGCTTCTGATTGAGCGAAGCAAAAATTGACACATTCATCAGGTACGAGATAGCTGCAATTGCAGCCTCCTCGTACCTGCATTTTTTCTACCTATAAGGCTTAAAAGTAAGCCCTGAACCAACGGTCGCCAGCTTGAATAAGCTTTGTAATGCGCCCTGCAAGGGCAACATTCCCCAGCCCAGGGCAACGCCCTGGGTAACTTGATGTATAGTATCTGCGCCCTGTAAGGGCAAAAGTGTTTTTCTTCATCGCCTGTATTCTTACCCAGGGTGTTGCCCAGGGCTAAGGACTGTTGCCCTTGCAGGGCGTGCTCAAAAGCTCATTCACGACGATGATGCTTAATGACCTAATGACCTTAATGACCTAATGACCTAATGACCAAATGACCTAATGACCCCATCAATTATAAATTATAAATTATAAATCACTACTGTCCCGTTAAGATTTGAGGTCTCGAAATAAA
>CAMAHD010000166.1 GCA_945834405.1 uncultured Prevotella sp.
CTATCGTGGTTTGCAGCCTCAGACAGCCTCCTTACACGATGCCAGTCTGGAAGCAAATGGCAGGTGAGTACGTAAGGGCAGAGGTGAAGGAGGACTTCAGAACCATTGTCAATCTGGCTGAAAACCTCCTGATGTTATTGTCTGGACAGAGTATTTACAGCTTCTTCCAGGACACCTGCAGCAAGGAGGAAATCCACGAGATGCTGGCTGTTGCACACGAGCATCTGAAGCAGGAGGATGAAGTCCGACGCTACACCATCAAGCATGGTCATGGCCATAGTAAGATGATCATCGGACATGCACTCGGATGGATGGCTAAGGGAAAAATGAAGTCACAGCATCGCATCTACCCACTCATCAAAAGCCTCAGTGCCTACTGGCATCATGAGTTCAATCTGGGTTCCTCACAGGGAACCGAACGTATGTACCGTAAGATGCGAGACGTTTACGAAGTCTGACAAAATACACCCGACTTATTCAATTGAGTAAGCCGGGTGTATTGTCTATGTACTATCGTTTTCTTCCTCCTGAAGACTTGACCATGGAACGCGCTTTGAGCATACAGCGGTGAGCCCATTTCATATCGTCCTCGTCCTTGTCTCTACCCCAAGGCAGATCGGAGGTCGTACCGCCACCGCCACCTTCTGCCACCATGGTTGACTGATCGACATAACCGATATAGAGGAGGGCTGCCAGCTTCAGTATCTCATTGCCGTTCTCTGCCAGGTCATTGAGCAGTGTGTCCTCGGCTTCAGCCTGGGCGGTAAAGCTCATCTGAGGCATCAGTCTTCGGTAGTCGTTTATGAGGTCTGGAAGCAGCGAGTGGGAAACCCTCATGTGGGCCTGTTCCATCAGGTCAGCCGTGGCATCTGTCCTCATCTGACGCAACTGTTCTTCGGCTGACTGCCCAACCTTGATCTGTTCCTGAAGGTCTGCCAGGATAGCCTCGGCAGACACCAGCTTGGCCAGCTTGTCATCGAGCTTCTCCTGCGTCTCAGCCAGTTTGGTACGAAGCTCGGCGATCTGCTTCTCTGCGTCGTAGCTGTCGATGTCACCCGTCTCTGCCAGGTGCTGAAGCTCTGCGATCTGTTCGTTAAGACCAGCCTTCTCTGCTTCCAGATTCTTGATCATTGTGGTGAGACCCTTGACTCTCTTCTCTGCTTTCTTGATGTCATGGTCCAGCGATTCGAGGGTCTTCTTGGAACTGGAAATCTGTTGTTCCAGGTTAGTACATTCCTCGGACAGATTACGCTTGTAGTCCTCATTTGACACATGCTTCGAGCCGGTGACCTGAGTGTTAGTACCACGGCTCAGGCCGTACTTCTTATTGACCTCTGCGATCTCGTTATGTATCTGTGTTGTGTTCTCTCTGTAGGAAACCAAGCTTTCCCCCTTAAATACCCTACGATAGGACAAATACCCATTTTCGTCTATAGGCACAACAGAGCAATGACAATGGACATTTGTCTCGTCCAGGTGTACGTAGAAGCCTACGATGTTGTCTTCTCCGTACTTGTCTGCTATGTACTTATACATGTCTTTAGCCCAGTCCTCGATGCCTTTCTGTCTGGTGACATGAGAGTTGTCGGCACCTTTGGTAAGGTCAACGATGTCAGCTGATCCGTAGGCAAGTTCGTGCATTCGGTCTCGTGAGCCACCGAGTATGAACTTGGCCAGAGTCCTGAACCTTGGCATACGCAAACCCTCGTTGGGGTCTTTTATGCCCAGTTCAGCCAGACGCTCTGCCATTTTCTGAGTGATGGACTTGGAGGTGTCTATAGGCTGGATCTTTCCGCCTTTAGCCACCTCAAAGTTCAGATGAGCACGGGTACGGTCGTAGTTTCCTTCCTTTTGTCCGCGCTCCCAACGCTCATCTGACCAGTTACGCTGTTGCTCGTCACTCTCAGCAACAGTGATGCCTTTTCCAGGACGCATATCAGCGACCTGCTTAGAAGAGTTATTCATGATAGAGATGGTTTATCATCTCGTTTCCCACGCAGCTTGCTGCCTCGTTGTGGGCCGGCTCTGACACTGACTGGGCAGTGGTCAGGGATTAGGCTCCCCTCTTCTTAATTATGTCACGGGCGAGCCCGTTCCTACAAGGTCGGTAAGATCCGTCCGATAGGGCGGAAATCCGCTAAGGATTGAATTAAGGGTAGTGGCCTCTTGGAGGCTAATAAGCTGCTTCAGGAGTCACGAGATGGTCGTGATATATGGTTATTCGGATGGAGTTTCAAAGAGGAGCTCCTGCCATTTACAGGCAAAGAGAGACTCGAAGGACTCCTGGTCGGTGGTGTTGCCAGTCATTTCGGCAATCTCACCGTTTTTATAAGGGTCATTGGCTACGGTGTCTATATACCGTCTCATAAGAGCCATGTCCTTCTTCATGCCATAGACGAAAAGAAAGCAGATGGCTTTCTCCGTCCTGTCGTTATAAGGAGGAATGTCCAGCTTTGGAAGCTGTTTCTGGAGGTAGCCGTGGATCTCTCTGATCTGATCGGCTGTTGTCACATCAAGTCGAAGAGGAGGAGCTATAAACCTTATGTCTGGCAATCCAGCGTCATTGGACACTGTCGAATCTGGCGCTTCCGAATCAGGCGAAGGTTTCCCTACTGCCTGATTTTGAGGTTTCCCTTCTGCTATGTCTGAAGGTTTCCCATCTGCCACGATTAAGGTTTCCCTGTCAAGCATCTCGACTTCCTGATCCGTGAGTATCTTAGGGAAGTCGAAGATCGTCCAATAGACATGGTTCGAGAACTGTAGATAGCCGATCTCTGCCATTCCGTCCAGGAAACGCTGGACGGTCTTTCGATCCCATTTCCAGTCGGTGACCAGTTGTGTCACCGGCAAGGCTGCCTGACCAGGTTTGACGTTACAAGACCTGTTGTTCCTTTTGAATGTTGTCTCTTGCTGTTGTCGGTGAGACAGCAGGTACAGGTAGGCTGATGCTCGTGTGGCAGAGACCGATCTTTCTGATAGGAAACTGATAAGGTCGAAGTTTGCCCGGACCTCGAATGACTTTGTGTTTTTTACTTTCATGGTTAAGGTTTTTCTTGGGACAAAGATAAAGGTTTTCTCTCAGAAAGGCTATGTCTTTGAAAAGAAAGATTTGTTTCTCCGAGTTTCATATAAATCAAGAAACTATAAGTGTAAGACGGGCATTTCAAGGATTAGTGACGAAGTCTGCCTACTGAGAGGGAAATCTTGAAATGCCCTTTTAGGTTGGGTAGGAGGGAAACCTTGAAGATATAAGCGTTGAAGTCGATCTTTTTGGCGTGGGGGAAACCTTGAAAAGACAAAGACAGCCCCCAGAAAAGAGCTCTGAGGACTGCCTGATGTCTTACCAGTCTTGCAGTTCAATCTGGTTCACGGATAGGAACTCTCCGTCGTAGAGTTCGGAGATTTTCTCTATCTCATCGTACTCACTTGGTAGGATGCCTGTTGATGCCCTTGCAGTCACGGTTTGAAGTGGAGTGCCATGCGTCGGTCTCGTACACTACGAATAGTTGTTTGCTCATAGATGGGTGATTTAATAGTTTGACTTGGTCTGTCTGGAGTTAGCTACGAAGCTGCGGTTGTTGCCTGTGAGGTTTATCTTTCCGCAGTTTACTACCTCTCCGTCGGAATAGATGCGGTATTTGGAGCCTTCCACCTCATGCCCTTGACGGATGCGCTCCTTCATCCATTTCTTGGCGGCTGCGATGCCAAAGAATGTTTCGCTCTCATGGGTGGTATTGTCATAGACTATGCACTGGGTCATATAATCGGGAGATTTGGGAAGGGAGCCTTGGGATGACTCCCTTCTGGTTATTGGAATTATCAGAGAAGACTGGGGTTGTCGGTTATGTTTCCGATGATAGTTGCTGTCGGGGTATTCGGGAAGACCTCTCGGAAGACGTAATCCAGACTCCATTTCGATTTGCTCCATCTGCTTTTGAGGACAAACTGGGTCTCATGGTAGATGATCGGACCGATTATCTCTGCGTTGAAGTCGCTGGCTGGCAGCTTAACGAGGTCACCTTCATAGACCTCATTACCTTGGTAGTCATAGATACCAGTGAACTGACCTACTGAGTCGGCTTCTACCTCATGGTTGATGCCGTTGATGCTGATGAAGGCGCGACCCTTCACCTCCTGGAAATGCCCATATATCCATGAGCCGTTTCTCTTGCCTCGGAATTTTATTGTTCTCATTGCTCTTCTGTCTTTTTGTCATACAATCTTGAAAGGAACTCTTGAAGTCTTGGGTCTCCTATGGTTCCCAACTGGCGTGGGGTGAAGTCCTCGATCTGGGTAATCTTGAGCTTGCCAAGTCCGTGCGCGGTTGCATCGTATTCGATAGACTCCATTTCTGCGGCTGAGAAATAGCCGTATTCGGTCTCTGCCAGTCCGGTCACGATGCCGAAAAAGGTGAAGTCGTTGCCCTCGGTCTGTCCTTCGGTGATATACCAGAAGA
>CAMAHD010000167.1 GCA_945834405.1 uncultured Prevotella sp.
GATATGAAAACAACATTTGATTTGACACGATTTGTCCTGTTGTTGAAATGGGATTTGAAGACCAACAGACGCTTTTATGTTACGATGCCCATCAGCGTAGCCATAGCCCTTACCTTTATATTTAGTATTCTCAGCCTTCCTTATGATGACACAGTAGATATTCAGAACCTGTTGCTGGAAGAAGGAGCCGATACAGCACGTGTCTTTTACGTCATGATGATGATACTGATGGCTGCAAATATCTTCTGCAACATGAAGACGAAGCAGGCCAGAATCGCCTTCTTGATGCTGCCGGGGACGCTGCACGAAAAATACTTGGTGAGGCTGTTTGGCGTCACGGTCATGGCAACCCTTTCCTTCCTGGCAGGACTTGTCTTTGCCGATGCCATGCAGTATCTGATTTCGGAGATGATGGGAGCCAATGGATATTCCGTTGCGCTTCATCTCTTCATGCCCCTTCCGGCAGAAACGGATACGGAAGTGCAAGGCACCCTGCTCGATGGCCTGGTTTCTGTAGCCATCTTCCTCTCCCTCCACTCCTTCTACGTGTTCTGTGGAGCCCTCTTCCGTTTCCGGCCCATGCTGCTGGCATCCTGTATCTTCATCGGCGTAACCATCTTTTTTATAGCCCTTGGTACCGTCATCATCAGCAATACTCCTTTGAAAAAGCTACTGGACAGCGATGTTTTCGACTACCTGTTCCCTGCGTTCCTCCTGTTCGTTACAGTCTTCTTCTATTGGGCCTCGTTCCGGATTTTTACACGAATGCAAGTAATCAACAATAAATGGATTAACTGATGACCTTTACCAACGATAAAGCTATCTATATACAGATGGCAGACCGCTTGTGCGACGAGATACTGGCAGGCACCTATCAGGATGACGACCGTATTCCCAGTGTCAGGGAGTATGCCGTCCTGTTGCAGGTCAATACGAACACGGCCGTAAAAGCCTATGACCAGTTGGCGCGCGACGGCATCATCTACAACAAGCGCGGCTTGGGGTATTTCGTCACCCAGGGAGCCCGTAAAGAGATACGAAAGGCGCGAAAGCGCGAGTTTATGAAGGAAACCCTTCCCGAACTGTTCCGTCAGATGCGCCTTCTTGACATCACCCTTGAAGATGTATCGAAAGCCTATGAAAATAGTCATCCTCATCCTGCTGAGTAGTCTGGCAAGACTTCTTTTCGGATAAAGACCTCCCGAGAGGGGCATCCTGAGGAAGCCGGAGATTTTTGCAATCTATGATTGTCAATTTGATGAAAATGAAGAAATGAAGAAAAAAAACATCCACAAAAAACAATCCGGTGGTGTTGAAAAACCTTCAAACTTTTGGGCAAAAAGAATAAAAATAGTAATTTTGCGTCCGAAAAGGGAAATTTTCTAATTAACATCAAAATATATTTCAAATTATGGTAAGTTACAAATCATTAGGCTTGGTAAACACCAAAGAGATGTTCAAGGGCGCCATCAATGGCGGCTATGCTGTTCCTGCATTCAACTTCAACAACATGGAGCAGCTGCAGGCAATCATCAAGGCTTCTTCTGACCTGAAGTCACCTGTTATCCTGCAGGTATCAAAAGGTGCGCGCAACTATGCCAACCAGACTCTGTTGCAATATATGGCACAGGGTGCTGTAGAATATGCAAAGGAACTGGGTTGCAAGCATCCTGAGATTGTTCTCCACCTCGACCATGGTGATTCTTTCGAGACCTGCAAGAGCTGCGTAGACATGGGCTTCTCTTCTGTAATGATCGATGGTTCTCACCTTCCTTATGATGAGAACGTTGCTCTGACAAAGAAGGTCGTAGAGTATGCTCATCAGTTCGACGTAACCGTAGAGGGTGAGCTGGGTGTATTGGCAGGTGTAGAGGATGAGGTCAGCGCTGCTGAGTCACACTATACAAAGCCTGAGGAAGTTATCGACTTCGTCACCAAGACAGGTGTAGACTCTCTCGCCATCTCTATCGGTACCAGTCATGGAGCTTATAAGTTCACTCCCGAGCAGTGTACACGCGACCCCAAGACGGGCAAACTCGTGCCTCCTCCCTTGGCATTCGACATCCTCGACGCCATCATGGAGAAGCTGCCTGGATTCCCCATCGTGCTCCACGGTTCTTCTTCTGTTCCTCAGGAGTATGTAGACATCATCAACCAGTATGGTGGCAAGTTGCCCGATGCTGTAGGTATTCCCGAAGAGCAGCTTCGCAAGGCATCTCAGAGCGCAGTTTGCAAGATTAACATCGACTCTGACTCTCGTCTGGCCTTCACCGCTGCCGTTCGCAAGACTCTGGCTGAGAAGCCCGGTGAGTTTGATCCCCGTAAGTATTGCGGTCCTGCACGCGACGAAATGGAGAAGATGTACCGTCACAAGATTGTGGAGGTGCTCGGCTCTGACAACAAGCTTGCTCAACTCGACTAATCATCAGATGATGAAGATAACAAATAGCGGGTGTGTCCTTGGTGACATGCCCGTTTTTTTTGCATCTGTTCGAGATGGATGCCTTCTGACAGTACCATTGGTTCATTCCCGTTCAAAAACCGTTCAGAAACCATGGCTTTTTCGATCCCTTTCGTTCATCCCCGTTCACGCTCGTTCAAAGGTTCTATGGACGTACGTCCAAGCACCCTTAGGACGTACGTCCTTACCCCCTAACGCCGTACGTCCAGAGACCCTTTGAACGTACGTCCAAAGAAGGTCTGCTCGTACGTCTATAAAAAATCATCCGATTTTATTGGTTTTTCCAGACTTTTTTCGTAAGTTTGCAGAGACATTTACCAATACTATTAATACGCAGAAGCTGTTTCTTTCGATATGAACTATTATGAACTTGAACGATTGGAATTAAATACTTATATTTGCAGGCAAAAACTACTATTAACCTTTTAAAAGAGAAATTATGAACATCAGGTTTTTATTTTCAACATCATTATTTGTGCTTGCTTTAAGTTCATGTAATTCTAATGAAAGTGGTGAGTTGCAAGACATTCCTGAACCGACTCCTCCTGTGGAGACGAAGAAGGAGATAAAAATCAGCACCGATGTCGCCACCCTCACCAGAGTTACTGACACGGGATTTGATTACAGCGACCGCTGCGGACTCTATGTGGTCAACCGCAAGGGTGATGACCGCCTCCTTACTACGGGCAATCATGTTGATAACATGCGTTTCACTTATAACGGAACGTGGACTCCCGATACGCCCATCTTCTGGCTTGACAATGAAACACATGCTGACTTCTATTTCTATTATCCTTATCAGCAAAACATCACAGACGTTGCGGGAGTGAATGTTTCGGTAAAGAACGACCAAAGTACTGAAGCAGGCTACAAGGCGAGCGAAGTGCTGTCAGGTGTTGTCAGGGATGTAGCTCCGACGGAAACGGCTGTGAAGATTTTGGCAGTTCATTTGATGAGTCAGGTGCAGATTGTGCTTGCTGCCGGTAACGGGTTTACGGAGGAGAGCCTGAAGGCCGCCCAGGTGGCAGTCACCCTCAACGGAGTGAAGACCGCAGGTACATTGGACATAGCTAATCAGACGGTGACAGCCAAGGGAGAGGCTTCTTCTGTACGACCTCTGCTTGCTAACGGGGTGTACAAGGCGCTCATTGTGCCGCAGACGGTGGAAGAATGTAATCTTATAACGGTGAACGTTGATGGCAGGGATTTCAATCTTCCTAAAGCATTCACTTTTGAAGCAGGGAAGAGCCATAAGTTCACCGTCACCCTGAGCAAGACAAGCAACGGCATCAATGTCAACATCTCAGGCTGGGAGACCGATGATGTGGATCATGGCGGTATAGCGGAGTAAGAGAAAGGAAAGATTAACCTAAGACGATGAGTAAGATGAAACGAAATTTCCACCTTATTATATATGGAATGCTGACGGCAGTTCTGGCAGCGTGTTCAGACAGCTTTGACCTGACGGGAGACTCCCTGGGTGAGCGGCAGAAGATAGAACTGAGTGGTGACATTGACCAGATGGCGGTGACGAGAGTGAACGACAATGGATTCGTTGACGGCGATGTCATGGGTGTTTATATCGTGGATTACGAAGGAAGCAATCCCGGAAAACTGCAGGTCAACGGCAACCGTGGCGACAACGTGCGCCATACCTTCGATGAGGCTGGCTATAAATGGAATTCGGCATACGATGTGTTCTGGAAAGACAAGCAGACGCATATCGACGTGTATGGCTATTATCCTTTCGGCAGTCCCGAGAGTATCGAGCAATACGCCTTCACCGTGCAGCGCGACCAGAGCAAGCCCACCGAGGGCGGCGAGATGGGCGGATATGAGCAGAGCGACTTCCTGTGGGGCAAGGCTACAGATGTGGCTCCCACCACAAGCGTCATCCGACTGTCTATGCAGCACCGCATGGCCA
>CAMAHD010000168.1 GCA_945834405.1 uncultured Prevotella sp.
TCTGCCTGTTCTGTGACTGAGGAAATCAGCAGTCATGCTAAATCGTTTGACTACACAATCTACATTGTCAGACCACACAAACTACATCGTCAGACTAATCAGCCTTCATCGTGAAATAACCAATCCTCGATTGACACACTTGTTCCAAGACTGTTGTCACACCCGTTCCATGACCGAGGTACGACTGTGACCAAGGGCTTGGCAGATGTCACTTGACGTACTTCCATGCACTCACAGCTCGTACGTTCTGACTACCTCATGCCGTACGTACAGAGAAGTCATGAATGTACGTGCTGAAACCCTTTAAGCATGCGTGCTGATGATGTCCGCTTGTGCACCATAGTTGAGTATCAGGTTCGTTGGTTTGCTGACAAAAAGTTTCGTTGGTTTGCTGACAAAAAGTGTTTTGGTATTCAGATAAAATAAAATAGCGCTTTCGCATGAAGACGAAAGCGCTATTTCTATTGAAATGTTTGGTGATTACATGAGGATTTCCTTGGCTCTTTCAAGAGCAAGATTGATATGGCTGCATATATTCTTGTTGCCAACCAGTTCATTGAAGCCCGATTTTGCAAGGACAGCGTGTACTTTAGGATTAACACCAGAGAGCACGATTTGAATGCCTTCCTTCTGACTCATCAGACATAGGTTGGAGAGGTTGTGAATACCAGTAGAGTCGACAAAAGGAACTTTTCTCATACGGATGATACGAACTTTAGGACGGTCACCCATTGATGCCATAATCTCCTCGAAACGGTTACCGGCACCGAAGAAGTAAGGGCCATTGATTTCGTAAACCTCAACACCTTTAGGAATGCTAAGATGTTCCAGATTGCCTGCCTTGATATCCAAATCGTCATTCGGGTCAATCTCATCACTGATTACCTTTACGTCTGTTGTCTCAGACATGCGTCGCATAAAGAGGAGACAGGCGATGATAAGACCAACCTCAATGGCAATGGTCAAATCGAAGATTATCGTAAGGAAAAATGTAATCAACAGTACGGTAACGTCGCTTTTTGGATTCTTCATCAGCGTGAGGAAGGAGCGCCATCCACTCATACCATAACTTACGACCACCAGCACACCAGCCAGACAAGCCATAGGAATATACTGAGCCAATGGCATCAGAAAGAGGAAAATGAGCAAGAGAACACCAGCGTGGATAATGCCGGCGATTGGAGAGCGTCCACCGTTATTGATATTGGTCATGGTACGTGCGATGGCACCTGTGGCAGGAATGCCACCGAAGAGCGGAGATGCCAAGTTGGCAATACCTTGTGCTACGAGTTCCGTATTCGAATCGTGGTGGTCGCCGATGACACCGTCTGCTACGGTAGCTGACAGCAAACTCTCGATGGCACCTAAGATAGCGATGGTCAGTGCAGGAGATACCAGTCTCTTGATGGTTTCCCAAGTCATTTCAGGTACATGTGCATCTGGCAGTTCTCCTGAAATGGAGAAGCGGTCGCCAATTGTTTCAATGCTGTTGATGCCGGCAAAGTTTTTCAACAGGAGTGCCACGACGGTCATGAGAATAATAGCCACCAGCGAGCCGGGAATCTTCTTGCTGAATTTCGGCGTGATGGCTATCACTACCACGCTGAGAATGCCGATGAGGGTTGTCATCAGGTCAGCAGTGGTGCAGTTTTGGATATAAACAATCCATTTCTCGATGAAGTCTGAGGGCACAGATTCCAATTGCAGTCCGAATAGGTCCTTCATCTGGGTTGTGAAGATGGTTACGGCAATACCACTGGTAAACCCCACGACGATAGGATAGGGGATGTACTTGATGATAGTACCGAGTCTCAGCAGCCCGAAAAGCACGAGAAAAGCACCAGCCATGAAGGTGGCTATGGCGAGTCCTTCGATTCCATATTGCTGAATGATACCATAGATGATGATGATAAATGCTCCCGTAGGACCACCTATCTGCACCTTACTGCCACCGAGAACAGAAATGATCAGTCCTGCCACGATGGCTGTGATGATACCTTTTTCCGGGGTTACCCCCGAAGCGATACCAAAAGCGATTGCCAATGGTAAAGCAACAATACCCACGATGATACCTGCCATGAGGTCGGTCGTGAATTTCTTCTTGTCGTAGTTCCTCACTGTTTCGAGGAGTTTTGGTCTAAACTCAAATGCTTTCATGATGCTTTAATACTATAATGTTATCCTCATAAGACAGAGCATGATAGCTCATCCTTATATTTTTTGCAAAGGTACGTTAATTTTTTTAAATACCATTCAAGTTTATAGAATAAATAAGTATTATTGACATAAATCAATTGCCAATCATTTGGATAATTCATGTACAAACCTTACCTTTGCATTTGGAATACGGATAATAGTAACTCGAACAAGTAAAAGATGAATGTCATTGAAATAGATTCGTTAGCCACCGCAGGTGTGGATGTTTTCGGTCAGCTGACAGAGGCACAGTTGCGGCAGCGGATGGAGCAGGGCAGGGGACTGTTTATAGCAGAGAGTCCAAAGGTGATACATGTTGCGTTGGATGCTGGTTATCAGCCAGTTTCCATATTGTGTGAGCGTAAGCATATTGCCGGGGATGCAGCCTCGTTGATAGCTCGTTGTGGAGATATTCCTGTATATACAGGCGACCGTGCATTGCTGTCGTCGCTGACGGGTTATACGCTGACACGTGGCGTGCTTTGTGCCATGCGTCGTCCGGAGCATCCCAGTACTGAGCAGATATGTCGAGATGCCAGTAGAGTAGTGGTGATAGATGGAGTGGTCGATACCACCAATATAGGAGCTATCTTCCGTTCGGCAGCAGCCTTGGGCATCGATGGTGTCTTGCTGACGCGCAACAGTTGTGATCCGCTCAACCGTCGTTCCATTCGTGTTTCGATGGGCAGTGTGTTTCTGGTGCCTTGGACATGGCTTGACGGCGAACCTTCCGTCCTCCACGATTATGGTTTTAAGACAGCTGCAATGGCATTGACCGACAACTCCGTCTCCATCGACCATCCAGCGTTGAAAGAGGAACCTCGGCTTGCCATCATCATGGGCACAGAGGGAGATGGTTTGCCCGTCGAAACCATTCAGGCATCAGACTATGTGGTGCGTATACCTATGTATCATCATGTTGATTCTCTGAATGTTTCTGCCGCCGCTGCAGTTGCTTTCTGGGAGTTGAGAAAATAAGCTGTAGAGTCTGGACTTCCCCTCATACTTCTCCTCATAACAGATTTGCGAAACATAAAGTACTATTATATACATACAAAAAAGGTGCGAGGTTCTGTAGATACAGGCTTCGCACCTTCTTTTCTATTCTGTTCAAGACTTAGGCGGGGAGGTTCACTCTACCGTAGTTGTACATCTTGAGCACGTTTACACAATACTTGTTTACTTTCTCGTTCTTAACGATTCTGTTAATCATCCTTTTCATCATCTTTTTACCTTTAGTTTTACATGTTGATTGTCTCTCAGTAGGATGCCTCTTCACATCCTTGTTATCCTTTATACTATGATGGTCTTGTCATGAATGACAGTGCAAAGATAAGTCCTTTTTTAATTCGTGCTGACATCATGGCATAAAAGAGTGGATAATGGACTTTCTTTTTGATACAGGTCAACCAGCTGTCAGAATCATCTATAAAAATGCGCTTGTTTTTAGAAAAAACTGCCCTTGTCGTCAAAAAAAGAAAGACAAATTGTCACATCTTAAAAAAAAGCACTACCTTTGAAGGTCAAAAACACTTTATGATTTATGAAAAAGATTATTTATGCAGTATTGTGCGCATTGTGTTGTGCCTGTTCCAGTGATGATGATGAAATAGCGGAAGTGCTTCCCCCTGTTTCAGATGAAGAAGAGATTGTAGAGGATACCACAGCGACGGAAACCGTTGCCGAACTCGACAGTATGGAGTTCTGCTGTACGCGCGATTCGCTGAATATTTACGGTCTATTATATAAAAAGGTGGCAGCAGGCCGCAAGGTGCCGGCAGTCATCCTTTCTCACAGTAACAGTTTGACCCATTCTGCCATGAAGGACTATGCGCGAGCCATTGCCGACAAGGGCATGGTGGCATATTGCTTTGACTTCTGTGGCGGCAGTACGGAGAGTCGCAGCGATGGCAGTACCGACGACATGACGGTTTTTTCTGAAGTTGACGACCTCCATGCTGTTCTCACCGCGATACGTCGACTCGACTATGTCAATACAGACAGCGTCTATCTGCTTGGTTCCAGCCAGGGCGGTTTGGTGTCAGCCTTGGTAGCTGAGCAGCGTGCTTCCGACCTCTGCGGTATGCTTCTTTTCTATCCGGCCTTCAATCTTCCCGAGATGGTCAAGATGTTCAGTGACATGATGAACCAGTGGGG
>CAMAHD010000169.1 GCA_945834405.1 uncultured Prevotella sp.
TCACTTGACAATTTCATCCTTTCCGCTGATATTTTCATCTAATCTTTTGATAACTATCAAAGAAATGATTATCTTTGCATAGCATACCGAAAAAAATATCATACATGAAAGCATTTCCCGAACTGAAAATTGCGGTGGCAGGAACAGGCTACGTTGGATTGAGCATCGCCACCCTGCTCAGCCAAAACCATGACGTGACTGCGGTAGACGTGATTCCCGAGAAGGTAGAGAAACTGAACCAGCGTATATCACCCATCCAAGATGAATACATAGAGAAATACCTGGCAGAGAAACCGCTGAGACTGCAGTCAACTCTCGATGGCAGCATGGCATACAGCGATGCCGACTTTGTAGTGATTGCCGCACCTACCAACTATGACCCCGTGAAGAACTATTTCGATACGAGTCATGTGGAGGAGGTCATCGAACTGGTGAGAAAGGTAAATCCCGATGCCGTCATGGTTATCAAGAGTACCATTCCTGTCGGCTACTGCGAGAGTCTTTACAGAAAATACGGGCAGGAGCTGCGACTGCTTTTCTCGCCCGAGTTCCTGCGCGAGAGCAAGGCTTTGTATGACAACCTGCACCCCAGTCGCATCATCGTGGGCAGCCCTACCCCGGAACTTTCTTCCAACAGCGAACTGCTTTCTCAGGCAGCGGACACCTTCGCACAACTGCTGGTGGAAGGTGCCATCGGAAACCACGAATCGACAGGCGACGAGGCAGCAACGCAGAAGAGCGACCAAGCAACTGCAGAGAACAAAGGTATCCCTGTGCTGAGAATGGGACTGACAGAAGCAGAAGCCGTCAAGCTCTTTGCCAATACTTATCTGGCTTTGCGCGTCAGCTATTTCAACGAGTTGGACACGTATGCCGAAATGAAAGGACTCGACACACAGTCTATCATCCAGGGAGTAAGTCTCGACCCTCGTGTAGGTAACCACTATAACAATCCGTCCTTCGGTTACGGTGGCTACTGTCTGCCCAAAGATACGAAGCAGTTGCTTGCCAACTACCAGGATGTGCCGGAGAATCTGATTGAAGCCATCGTGGAAAGCAACCGCACCCGTAAAGACTTCATCGCAGACAGGGTGCTGAAACAGGCTGGTTATTACGACTACTATAACCGAGGCGACTATAATCCGAAAGAGGAACGCACCTGTATCATCGGTGTCTACCGACTGACCATGAAAAGCAACAGCGACAACTTCCGCCAGTCGTCCATCCAGGGTGTCATGAAACGTATCAAGGCAAAAGGTGCCGAAATCATTATCTATGAGCCTACCCTTCCCAATGGCACTACCTTCTTCGGCAGTAAGGTCGTGAACGACTTGGAGGAATTCAAGACAACGAGTCAGGCCATCATCGCCAACCGCTACGACAGCTGTCTGGATGATGTGCAGGAGAAAGTTTATACTCGCGACATCTTCCGCAGAGACTGACGGAATCATCTGATTTTGATGTAAGCTGACAACGACCTACTGATGAACATTGAAGCTATCGCCCACTTCCGCTCTCCCTTCGGCAGCAAATTTGGCATTCCGAGGCAGAGCGGAGTGGTCAAAAATATCCGTGGTTCCATCATCCTTACTCCCCAATGGCGTAAGGCTGAAGCATTAGAGGGTATCACCGACTTTGACTATCTATGGCTGATATGGGGCTTCTCTGAAAACGTTTCTGCTCCGAAGCATGCCACTGTTCGTCCTCCCCGTCTGGGAGGCAACGTCCGCAAAGGTGTCTTTGCCACACGTTCCTCCTTCAGACCCAACAATCTGGCTCTTTCCTCCGTTCGTATCGAGGCTGTGGAATGGAAAGGTCCCGAAGCCCCCATCATCCACGTGAGCGGCGCAGACTTGATGGACGGCACTCCCATCTATGACATCAAACCCTACATCACCTTTACCGACAGCCATGCCGATGCCAAGAGCGGTTTTGCAGACACGGTGGCATGGCAACAACTGGAAGTAAGCATCCCGCAGGAATACGGCAGTCTGATGAGTCAGGATGATTTACAGACTCTTCATGACATTCTGGCTCAAGACCCCCGCCCCTCCTATCAGTCGGATGCAGAACGCATCTACGGCATGGAGTATGCTGGCAGAAATGTGCAGTTCCGCGTCAAGGGACATCTGTTGGAGGTTCTTCCCCCTTCAGACATGTTCAAGAAATAAGTTCTTGTATGTTTTGAACTCACTCGAACCGGATAAGTGGTGACAAAATCACTCACCTTTCTACATGCATTCATAGAGTAAAGAAATAAAATATTCACTTTATGGGCAGATAATTTGGTAATAAGCCGAATAAGTACTATCTTTGCTGCGAAACAAATGAAACCCAAAACATGGATATTACCCAAAGATTTCTTAATTACACCAAATTTGACACGCAATCATCTGAAGAAAGTACCTCTGTTCCCAGCACACAGAAGCAGATGGTTTTTGCAGAATATCTGAAGAAAGAGCTGGAAAAGGAAGATTTTGACGATGTAGAACTGGATGAGAAGGGCTACCTCTATGCGACGCTCAAGTCGAACATCAAAGGCGAGGTGCCCACCATCGGCTTCATCTCTCACTACGACACCAGTCCTGACTGCAGCGGTGCCAACATCAAAGCTAACATCGTGCACAACTACAATGGCGGCGACATCCTTCTGTCCGAGGGAATCGTCTCCAGTCCCAAGAAGTTTCCCGAACTATTGAGTCACGTAGGCGAAGATTTGATTGTGACCGATGGGCACACTCTCCTGGGAGCTGACGACAAAGCTGGCATCGCTGAGATAGTACAGGCCATGTGCTATCTGCGCGACCACAAGGAAATCAAGCACGGCAAGATACGCATAGCCTTCAATCCCGATGAGGAAATAGGCATGGGTGCCCACCACTTCGACGTGGAGAAATTCGGCTGCGAATGGGCATATACGATGGACGGAGGGGATGTAGGTGAACTGGAATTCGAGAATTTCAATGCTGCATCTGCCAAGATTACCATCAAGGGTATCAGTGTTCATCCCGGCTATGCCAAGGGTAAAATGGTGAATGCCAACCGGCTGGCAGCCGAGTTTGCCAACATGCTGCCTGCCAATGAGACTCCCGAGACTACTGAGGGCTATCAAGGCTTCTACCATCTGATAGGTATCAAGGCTTGTACTGAAGAGGCAACCTTGTCGTACATCATCCGCGACCACGACCGCGATAAGTTTGAAGACCGCAAACGTTTCATCGTCGAGTGTGTGAAACAGATGAATGAGAAATACGGAGAGCAGACCGTCAGCGCAGAAGTAAAGGATCAATACTATAACATGAAAGAGAAGATTGATCCACAGATGCACGTCATCGACCTGGTGCTGAAAGCCATGCAAGAGTGTGGCGTTACTCCTCGCGTGAAACCTATCCGTGGCGGTACAGACGGAGCCCAACTCTCATTCAAGGGTCTTCCCTGTCCCAACATTTTCGCCGGAGGAGTTAACTTTCATGGTCCTTACGAATTCGTCAGCATCCAGTCCATGCAGAAGGCGATGCAGGTGATCGTCAAGATATGTGAGTTGACGGCAGGTTATAATGACTAAGTTTTTTAACCGTCACTAAGCCAACTTTCGCAAGCATATCTCTGTGGCATCAGCTTTTTAGCCTATACTTGCTTGCAAAACTAAAACCCATGATATAAAAAACATCCCGTCAGGAGTTCTGACGGGATGTTTTTTATGGATAAATATCTAAGATAGATTACTTCACGAGAACCTTCTTACCATTGATAATATTGATACCCTTAACCAGACGGTTAACCTTCATACCACCGAGAGTATAGATAGCCTCGGTATTCTTACCGTTTACGGTAACGTTGCTGATACCAGTTGTGGTATCTACAGTGAAGGTCAGAACGATGGTCTCATTAGCGCGAGCGCCAGTGAAGAAGGGATCAACCTCATCGAAGTAGCGGTCGAAGATAACGCCTGCAGGAATCTCGATGGTGTAAACACCACTCTCAGTGATAGCCTCGCTGAGAAGAACAACTACATCGTTGCCGTAAGGCTCAGTAGCCCAGTCGAGAGTAGCAGTAGCAACCTCTACGTCATCCTTCTTAACAGAGAGCTTAGCACCATCCAGGAAACCACCAACAGGAGCGGTCATGAAGACAGTAACCTCATCCAGCTTGTTAACAGTAGAACCATTCTCAGGAGTTACAGCAGCAAGCTCGAAGAGACCAACGTTGTAGGTCAGCTCGAATGCAGTGTTAGAGCGAGCACCAGAGAAGAAGGGATCAACCTCATCATAGTAGCGGTCGAAGATGACA
>CAMAHD010000170.1 GCA_945834405.1 uncultured Prevotella sp.
CCGACATAGACCCATTCGCAGTCAATGACGATGATCTTGAAATGTACCCTGTTGCAGAGCACCCTTTCAAGACTCTCAGCAAGTATGGGGTACTTGTCAAAGTCCTCACGGAAGTTCGGGCCTGGCTCCTTGGCATGGATAAGACGTATTTCTACTCCCTTCTTCAGCAGATCAGACAATGCACCGAGCAACGGCTGGGAACCGTTACCCTTCTTCACATACAAGTCCTTGATATCGGCAGTACCGATCCACAGGACATGCTGCGCCTTGAGCATCTTGTCGAGCACCACCTCATAGTGCTCCTCATCTGATACGAACCGGGTCATGACATTAAATTTAGCGCGCAAATATAATGATATTTGGAGACATTTCCAATTTATATTGGAAGAACTTACCGATTATATGGATTTTTAACAACGTTGATTTGCTTTCGTAACTTGTCGTGGTGGATAATTCGCACATGATCGAACTGGAAAGAAACAAAAAAATCCGACCTGCGACTCTCACGAGCTACAGGCCGGACGGCAAAAAAGAAAGTCAAGGTTTATGGTTTCTTGGGTGTCTCTGGCTGCTGCTTGTTGCGCCCGAAGACATCGTTGATCATATCCTTTATGTCCTTGTTGACTTGTATGAAATTGGTGTAGAGGATACGCTCCTTAGCCTCCTTGGAAGGGAACTTGTAGAACTTAGGCAGCTCCCTGTAGTTCTCCTCCTCGGTCTTGATGGCCTTCATATCGAAGTTGGTCTTGCAGAAGAACTTCGTAGTCTGGAACTCCTCTGCCTCCTGTATGTTCATGTTACCATTGTGGCCTACCTTGGTCTGCACGAAATCACGTGCGGTCTGACCACATATCCAACCCGTAGGCAGGTCACTGATCTTGGAAGCCGGAACGAGGTTGTCCATGTTCTCATTCAGATTGATGCTGGTACGGTCACGGTCAATAGTGACACCCTTCTTGAGCTGTACCACCTTACCGAAGATATCGTTGCTCAGCCATTCGAGCGTTTCCTTGCTACGTGCCGAGCCTGAGACCACATTACCTACGGTAGTGATGATCTTCTGCATACCAACCTTACCGTAGTCAGCCTCCAGCTGCGGCAGCTCCTGGAAACCCAGGGTGACGGCTACCTTGTTGCTTCGAGCCGTACCAATGAGTCGGTCTATCTTATGGAAATAAAGTGTAGGCAACTCATCCACGATAATGCTGACCGGCACGTTTCGGCCCTGACCCTGATTGACACGGGTGACAAGACGATTGAGGATCAGTGCATTCAATGCACCGATGATACTCTCCATCTCAGGATCATTGGCAATCAGCAGATAACTTGGATCCTTAGGGTTGGACACCTGAAGGTCAAAGTCATCGCCGTCACGATGGAACACCCAGTATGACTCTTTGGTAGCGAGTCGGCTGGTATAGACACGTAACGTACCGATCATACCTTCCAGCTGCTCCATAGCCTTATTCTTCAAGGCGGTCATGAAAGGACCGAGCAATGGGGCTACCTCATTGTTGGTCTGGAGGACATCGAAGATAGTCTGATAGCTTTCGTTCAGGAAGCTCAGGATATGAGGCATATCGGAATACTTACCCAGCCAATAGGCAGGTACTACCTCATTGCCGTCGTCATCATAGGCACAACTCTTATCTGGCACTTTCTTGTTGTGTGCAGGACTCCAGATCTCCTTCATGTGCAGGACTTTGCCATTCTTATCGTATGGCTCCATCTTATAAGTGACGAAGAAATAGATACAGGCTGCAAGGAAGTTGACGGCAGAGGTCTGGAAGAACTGGTCACTACCGCCACCGCCTCCCTCCTTCTTGCCTTTCTGGAGGGATTCAAGCAGGGTCTCAGCGGTCTCTGAGGCAGCGGCAAGGTTCTCAATGTACTTGTGCTGGATAGGATTGACCCTTCGGCTGTACTCCACATTGACGAAATTGATGACATTGAAACTGCATCCTTCAGGAAGCTTCTTCTCCTTCTTGTTCTTCAGATAGTGGTAATAGAGCTTGGTGGCCAAGGTAGGAAACTTATAGTCGTACACTACCATGGCAAAGCCCTTCTCACTGTGCTGACGGAGGAACGGCTCGATGATGGAGAAGGTCTTACCTGAACCTGGTGTACCTACGACCCAGGTGCCACGGAACGGATTGACGATATTCACCCATCCTTCCCTGAACTTACCCTTGTAGTAGTAGCGCATCGGGATGTTCACGCTGTACTTGTTCTCCTCCTTCTTCTGCGTCTGCTCGAAGCTCTCATTCTCCAGATTGAAACGGTCTTTCAGCAGGCCCTCCCTAAGGAACTTGCTGATATTGTCCAGTGCAATATGGATGAAAACTGTGCCTACGATAGAGGCGATCATATAGAGAATCGTGCCCAGCCTGAGACCTATCGCCGCATAGAAGGGAGTAGCGTATCTGTAATTGAAGAGCGTGATGGAGATGAGCGTCAGCATGAAACCGGCCACGATAGGATACAGCACCATCTTACGGGCATCAAACTCGATACTCTTCTTGTTCTTGGTGCCGAGACAGGTGACACAGACCACAAGGAAGGTAGCGACCTTGCTCCATCCGATATGGCCATCCATATAGATGAACCATTGTTTCATGCGGTCATGGATCTCTATGAGGACACCATTCCAATGGTCCAGCACAGCCGGATCAATGGCATATTCGAAGAACTCCAGGAGCAGTGACACATAGATCACCGTCCTGAAGATCTTATAGTTACCTTGCAGTTCCTTGCTTTCTTCCATCTTGTTGATCAGTAACGGATTGAAATGATTGGACGTGCCTTGTGAGGCTGATTCTTCGGAGTCTCATGGATGGCTCCACTCTGCAACGAATAGAGCCATGCCTTATACTCCTCCTGCTCTTCCACGCCCGTACTCGTCCAGTACCAGCACTCCTCGGCAATATCAGGCAGCACATCACCACCACAATTTCTGATGATCGGGTTGACATCCTGCTTGTGCTGCTTCAGAAGACGCATCTCAGCGACACTCGGGATAAAGGCACTCTGCCCCATCTTCCACATCGGGAAGACGGCATCGGCCAGCGGTGAGCCGACACCCGTATTCTCCATCATGGCATAGGTGTTGGCATTGCCGTCATAAGCCTCGGTGTCAGTACCCGTCTTCTGACTGATGCTGACCGTATCGGCATAAGCCAGTCCTTCCTTATCCCAGAGATAGACGGCATAGCCTCTTCCCTCTCCCTTAGTTCCGTCCTGGTTCACATGGAAGACTACGCCGATGGCTTCCTTGCCACTCTTCTCGTAGTCATGGTAACGGAGCACGTCACCATCGGTAGTGAGCACATCACCGACATGCATACTGGTGTCTATGAAGTCCTTATGCTCATCACACGAGGTCATAAGGACAGCGATGGCAGCCATGGCCATCATGCGTAATTTCTTGTTTTTCATGGCTTAGTATTTTAGTGGTAGCTTGACACCGACAGCGACTCCAGTGCGGAACAGATCCTTGCCCTCGATAACGACATCCTCCTTCACCTGCCAGTAGAGGATTACACCATTTCTGAGAACATAGTCATGCTCATAGCCCAGATGCAGTGTTCCTATGAACTTATGAGTGTCACTGCCGACGGATGCACCGAAACGGACTCTGCCGTTAGTATTCCTGGTTCTCACCACAAGAGGCTTGTAGGCGACACCTACGCCCCATGTGTTATAGTTGCGCCAGAAGGTCTCTGGACAGATATGACCACAGCTCGGACAGTCACCCCATTTGAGATAGCCGGTTGCGAAGTACTCCCAGACATTGTGATAACGGGTCTCGTACTCGACAGAAATGGTGGCATCCATGCCTCTCTCATAGAGGAGACCCACGTTGGCACTCACCCTCGTACCTTTATCGGTAGCCCATGCCTGCACCGTCGCAATGGTCAGGCAGAGCATCAGAAAGATCTTCTTCATGGTATTACTGTACGTTAAGGAGGGTCTCATCGAAGCTGTCTGCCGAGAGTACGTCCTCGTAGTTAATATCCAGCTTCAGCGTGCGTCCGCTGATCTGCTTCTCACTCATCTCGATGGTGAGTATCTTGTCATTAGGGAAGGTCATCTTCTTGATGACTACGACATTACGATAGCCTTTCTT
>CAMAHD010000171.1 GCA_945834405.1 uncultured Prevotella sp.
GTTTCGCTGGATATAGTCCTTGGTGTCGCGATAGACCAGTCCTCCTTCGACATAGATGGAGTGGGAGCCAAATTCACCTGAATAGCAGAGGTTGAGATTGAGGTTGTTGCTCTTTTCAGGCTTGATGCCGATGTCACCCTGTTCCAGGTCCTCGTCACCGAACATCTCCTCGATGGTGGGCAGGCGGCAGGCTTTTTCGTACGACAGCTTGGCCTGCAGTCCGCGAAGGATATGATAGGTACCTGCAATGCCGTAGCCCCAGAAGGAGATGTCGCGTGTGCTCCGCTCGTAGGTCTCCTGGCTTTCGGTTGTCGCCACGGGTCCGGCCACGCGCTGGTTGTAGTGTTTGCCGAAAACGGAGACATTCCATTTCTCGCAGGGCATCAGCCTGTACTGCAGTCCGGTGATGTTCTTCGTGGTCTGCTTGTCGATGGCATCCTCCACCGTCTCGTTGGTGAGCAGCGAAGCGTTCTTGCGACGGAAGTCTGTCAGTACATGGTTGACGGTCAGCAGGTGTGCCTTGCCAATCCTGTAGTTCAGGGTCATGGTGGCGTTCCAGTTGTGGTTGGTCGACTGTGAGTGGAGCAGTGACTGTTCTCCGGGACTGTTCAGCAGAGCCTTGTCTCCCAGCCAGTTGTATTTGTATGATGCCGTATCCACATTGGTGGTCACATCCCTGTTGTAGTTGGCTGTCAGGTTGAGGTCAAGCCCTTTGGTCAGCAGGTTGCGTTTGGCGTATTCTATCGAAGGGATGAGCGAGTAGCCGTGCCTGTGCTTCTCGCCATACACGATTTCCTGCCTCACACCAGTCTGTATCTCCTTGTACATGTGTGAGTAGGTCATTCCCACAAGCAGGCGGTCAGCCCACGGCTTGCCCACAAACCCCGCTTTTGCCACGATGGCCTCGTTGTGGTAGGTGTCGTTGAAGCGTTTGACGCGCTGTTTCTTGTCTCTGTCTATGCGTCCCGTTTCAAAATCCTCGACGGGGGAGTTGACATGGTAGTTGTTGTCGGAATAGTTCTGGAAGATGTTGACCTCGTAGGTCATGCCGTTCTTGAACGTCTGACCGAAATTGACGTATGACTTGTGGGTGTTGAACGAACCGAAGGAGTAGGAAGCGTCCGCAAACCATCCGCTATGCCGCTTGTTGGTCACCACATTGATGACACCGCCGATGGCATCGGTGCCGAATCCGACGGGCACCACCCCTTTATATACCTCGATGCGGTTGGCGAAGTTGACGGGGATATTGTTCAGACCGAACGAACTGCCCACTCCCTCCTGTGGCACGCCGTCGATGAATATCTTGACATGCTTGCCGCTGAAGCCGTCGAGCATCAGCGACATGTCCGACCCTACACCGCCGGACTCCCGCAGTTTGATGCCTGGAGCTTTGGCAAGGGCTTCACTGAGGCTCTTGGTGGAGTTGCGCATCTCTTTAGTGTCAACAGCCACGGCATTGAAAGCCGACTGCTTGACCTTGTTGACGGTCTGTCCCCTGACCACGACCTCATCCAGCTGTACCTGTTTGGAACGGCTTTTCCTGTGGGGTATCGTATCGTTTTTCTGAGCTGAAGCGGGGCAAGAAACCGCCGACATCATGACCGCAAGGGTCCATAATAGAATCTTGTTTCGTCTCACGTATAATATATAATAAGGTGAAAAATTGATTTCAACTGGACTTACGTGACGAAGCACTACACGTTGTTTCATTTTTGCAGTGCAAAGGTACTGCTTTCACTCCGAACCGGCAATACCTATAAATGGGTAAAAAAAGGATGCGCCAAACGACGCATCCTCATCATTTTTTAGTGAAGTAATTCAACCATCACTTCATGAGTCTTGTGTATGAATATATGTCACATTGATTTTCGAGCAGAAAAACGGTTGTCTATATCCAAATAAAGCTTTATACGAGTCCTTGAGCCATCATTGCCTTGGCAACCTTCATGAATCCTGCCACATTGGCACCCTTGACGTAGTTGATATAACCGTCGGGCTGAGTACCATATTTCACGCAGTTATCGTGGATGTCAGCCATAATCAGCTTCAGTCTGTTGTCAACCTCCTCTGCTGTCCAGCTGAGACGTTCTGAGTTCTGACTCATTTCAAGACCTGAAACAGATACACCACCTGCATTGGAAGCCTTTCCGGGAGCATAGAGAATCTTGGCGTCCTGGAAAGCCTTCACTGCCTCTGGAGTAGAAGGCATGTTGGCACCTTCAGCCACGGCAATCACGCCATTGTTAACCAAGGTCTGAGCTTCTTCGCCATTGATTTCGTTTTGGGTGGCACAAGGCAGGGCAATATCAGCTTTTTCGCCCCAGGGACGTTCTCCTGCATGGTAAACGGCAGAGGGATATTCATCAGCATATTCCTTGATGCGTCCACGTTCGATGTTCTTCAGCTCCATTACATAGTCAAGCTTCTCACGGTCAATACCATCTGGGTCGTAGATGTAACCATCAGAGTCAGAGAGTGTAAGTACCTTGGCTCCAAGCTGGATGCACTTCTCTGCAGCATACTGAGCTACGTTGCCAGAACCGGAGATGAGCACACTCTTTCCTTTCAGTTCGATGCCACGGGTCTCAAGCATAGACAGGAGGAAGTAAACAGTACCGTAACCAGTAGCCTCCGGACGGATCAGTGAACCGCCAAACTCGCGTCCCTTACCAGTAAGTACGCCGCTCCACTCGTGTGTCAACTTCTTATACTGACCAAAGAGGTAGCCGACCTCACGTCCACCGACACCGATATCACCGGCTGGAACGTCTACATCGGGACCGATATGACGATAAAGTTCGTTCATGAAAGCCTGACAGAATCTCATGACTTCGGCATCGCTCTTGCCACGGGGAGAGAAGTCAGAACCGCCTTTGGCACCGCCCATAGGCAACGTGGTGAGTGAATTCTTGAAAGTCTGCTCGAAGGCGAGGAACTTCAGAATACCGAGGTTTACAGACTTGTGATAACGGATACCTCCCTTATAGGGACCAATGGCATTGTTATGCTGTATACGATAGCCCATGTTGGTCTGAACCTTACCTTGGTCATCAGTCCAAGTAACACGGAACTGGATAATTCGATCTGGAATGCAGAGACGTTCCACGAGATTGTACTTTTCAAACTCGGGGTGTTTGTTGTATTCTTCTTCGATGGTGGGGAGCACTTGGCTCACTGCCTGAATGTATTCAGGCTCATTGGGGAATCTACGCTTCAGATCCTCTACAACATTAGCTGCGTTCATAATTCTTTTTTTAGTGTTTTATGTTTGTTATAATTCAATTCTCTTTTTGGTATTTGAAGCTGCATTTCTTTCGATTTGCCAATCAAATTTTTAATTCGGGTGCAAAGGTAATGAAAAATATTGAATTACCAAACAAAAAGTAACATTTTTAATCAAAAAACTTACTTTTAGTGACTTTTTCCTCGATTTTTCGTACAAAAAAGACTGCCACATCATCGTGTGATGTGGCAGTCGATATGAGATTGATAGATTCATTAAGCGTTTTCGTCGCTCCAATCCATCTTTGTCTGACGAACGTAAGTCTTGTAACGCTGCTGTGCCATCTTCTGAGCTTCAGCGAAGAGCTCTTCTGCCTCGTCGGGATAAGCCTTCTTGACAGAGAGATAACGAACCTCGCCCATGAGGAAGTCATGGAACTTGCTCCAGTCGGGCTCCTTAGAGTCGAGCGAGAATGGATTCTTTCCTTCTGCAGCAAGCTGTGGGTTGTAGCGCCAGAGGTGCCAGTAACCGCATTCAACAGCTCTGCCTTCCTCAGCCTGGCTCTTACCCATACCGCCCTTGATCTTCAGACCGTGGTTGATACAGGGAGCATAAGCGATGATGAGAGAAGGTCCGGGATAAGCTTCAGCCTCGCGGATAGCCTTCAAGCACTGAGCCTGGTCAGCACCCATGGCAATCTGAGCTACGTATACATATCCGTAGGTAGTAGCAATCATACCGATATCCTTCTTCTTGATGCGCTTACCTTGAGCAGCGAACTGTGCGATAGCGCCGAGAGGAGTAGCCTTAGAAGCCTGACCAC
>CAMAHD010000172.1 GCA_945834405.1 uncultured Prevotella sp.
CAAGGCAGAATCGTTGTAGTAGGCATTCATGCCGGCAACTTCGGTATTGCTGATGGTGGAACGGGGTCTTCTGCCACAATGCCGGGACTGATGCAACCCGAAGGCAACGTTTATGCCGAGCATTGGAAGGTGAATGCATATCCGGCAGCCTTGTTCAACAGAAAGGATGCACCTGTCTCAACAACAGCTACCTGGCAGAGCCGTATCAACGAACAGCTGATGCAAAAGGCGAAAATGAATATAGAGGTGGAGGCCAAATTGGACGCAGACAACAATATTAACATTTCTGCCAAGATGGCCGCTTCGGAAGATATTCAAGCCAAACTGCAGCTGTGGATAACTGAAAGCCATATCGTTACGTTGCAAATAGACAATGGTAATGTTGACACGAATTATGAGCACAACCATGTTTATCGTGCCTGTGTAAACGGTACATGGGGCGAGGATGTTCTTATAAAGACCCAAGAATGGCTCACCCTGTCCCGTCAGATTGCCGCCAAGGAGAATTGGAACAAGAATAATCTTTCGGTCGTAGCCTTTGTCTATGACGAAAAGGAGGGCGTCTATCAGGTAGCTGAGTGCAAGGTGGTCAGTGGCTCGGAGACTGCTGAATAATGGATGTTTTTTATTTGATGCAAAATATTAAAAATGCTTATGAAAAAGATATTTACTTTATTGGCTGCTCTTACAGTAGCAGCTGTAGCAGATGCCAGACTCTATTTCAAGGTGAATGGCGTAGAAGTAGCTAACAATTCTGTATGCTACTTTAATGAGGTGACCCACGATGTGTACGTTCAGGGAGTCCTTGAATTCTTTAGTATCTACTCTGACGTGAAACTCGTTTCTGACGAAGATGGTGTTATTGACCTGATTGTCGAACAGGTGTCTGGTGGTGAACCATGGCCTTTAGTCTGCGCTTTCGGTAACTGCTATCAATATGATCAGAACGGAATGGTTGTATATTCAATGAAAGAAGTGAATAAAGACCAGTCGTATGACATGGAGACCCACATGGAATTGCAGCAGAAAACAGACGAACAAGGTGCTATTCAAGCAGTTATGCACACCGCCAGAATCCGTATGACGGCTTCCTATTCTGATGATTTGGAAAATGCTGCTGTATTGGACTTGGTCTTCAGTAACGACCCCACGCAGACTGCCATTGAGGAGGTGAAGGGAGAAAATGGCAGCTTCCGTTTCGACGGCCGCTCGTTGGCATACGATTTCCAGAATAAAGGAACACATACGGTAGACATATTCAATGCCGGTGGACAGCTTGTCAGCTCTGTGACGCTGGATGATGCCCATGGTGTCGTTTCATTCTCCGGTCTCCGACCAGGTGCCTATATCTATCGCATCAGAGGCGAGAAGAAGCCGATGAGTGGTAAGATGTTGGTAAAATAAGCATCGTTTCAACGCTGATTGCCTGTTATCATGAGAATACTGTTATGGTTGACTGTCGTTCTTCTGTTCTTGGCTGCGTGTGAAGATGGAGAGAAAAAAGCCGCTGTGGCGTTGTTGAATCAGGCAGAAAGGCAGTTTGAGTCGAAGGATTATCAGGCTGCGCTCAACAGTATCGACTCTCTCAGACATCTCTATCCGACAGCTATCGAGGAGAGAAAGAGAGCCTTGAGGCTGAAGCAGGAGATTTCGCTCAGGCAGGCACAGGACGATTTGGCTCTTACTGACAGTGCGTTGCAGATTGCAATCGCTACGTATGAGTATCAGCGTGAGTTAGTCGAACGAAAAAAAGCAGAGTTGTGCGTGACCAAGGAAGAACTGGACAGACTGAATCAAGCCAGGACAAAGCGTGACTCGCTTCAGGTCAGATTCGATGTGCAGTGTGCCAAAATAAGATATATCCATAAAAAGCAGAAGGAGGACATGTAAGTATGATGGAACAAGAAGTCTCACGTACAGAACAACAGTTCGTGGATGCCATGAGTTGCTGCAGGACTCTCTTTGAGAAAAAACTCCATGACTATGGAGCCTCATGGCGCATCCTTCGTCCCTCTTCGCTCACCGACCAGCTTTTTATCAAGGCGAAAAGAATCAGAAGTCTGGAAATCAAGCGTGAGTCGTTAGTAGGAGAGGGGATATTGCCTGAGTTTATTGCCCTGATCAATTACGGCATCGTGGGGCTTATTCAGATAGAGAAGGGCTTTGCAGACCATGTGGATGTTGATGCTCATGCCGCGATGACACTCTATGACCATTATGCTCAGGAGGCATTGAAACTGATGCTTAAAAAAAACCATGACTATGATGAGGCATGGAGAGATATGAGGGTGAGCAGCTATACCGACTTTATACTGACTAAGATTCAGAGAGTCAAGGAGATGGAAGACTTGGAAGAAGGTACGCTCGTCAGTGAGGGCATTGATGCCAATTACATGGATATCATCAATTACGCTGTGTTCGGTGTTATAAAACTGACAGAGCAACACGAATCATAGAGTTGTGGACAGGCTTAAAACCATACTTGTCAACATCTGCAGGCTATTGCTGGCTGCCACCTTTATCCTGTCGGGATTCGTAAAGGCAGTAGATCCTACAGGAACAGCATATAAACTTCAGGAGTACCTGGAGGTGATGCAATGGCAGGAAATGATTCCAGAGGCGGTTACCGTCATCCTGTCGATGTTGCTGTCGGCACTGGAGTTTGGACTCGGAATAGGCTTGCTTTTTGCTATCAGAAGAAGGGCTGTCTCCCGTCTGGCGTGGCTTTTCATGCTGGTGATGACAGGAGTGACTCTGTGGTTAGCGCTTACTGACAGCATCAGTGACTGTGGCTGCTTCGGTGATGCCTGGAAACTGACCAACTGGCAGACCTTCTGGAAAGATGTTCTTCTGCTGGTGTTGGCAACAGTAGTGGCAGGCTGGGCCATGTGGATGCCGCGAATGGTGGGAATCAGCAATCAGTGGATTGTAGTCAACTATACGGCTGTGTTCATCTTTGCTGTGGAGAGTTATGCTCTCTATTACCTGCCTCCCTTCGATTTCCGTCCCTATCGCATCGGTGTAAACATCCGAGAAGACATGAGCATTCCGGAGGGTGCAGCACAGCCAAAGTTTGAAACGACCTTCATCTTGAAAAAGAATGGAGTGGAAAAGGAGTTTACTCTTGACAATTATCCCGACTCTACGTGGACATTTGTCGACAGCAGAACCGTTCAGACGGAAGCTGGTTATGTACCTCCGATACACGATTTCCATATCACTCGTGTAGAAGATGGCGAGGATATTACAGATGAGGTCATCAGCCGTCAAGGTTATACCTTCCTGTTGATAGCGCCACATCTGAGACAGGCTGACGACAGCCGTTTAGACTTGCTGAATCTGATATACGAGTATGCAGAAGGACAGGACGTGCCGTTTTATTGCCTCACTGCCAGTTCGGAGAGAAGCATCCTTCGCTGGTGCGAGAATACTGGAGCTGAATATCCCTTCTGTCATACAGATGAGACAATACTCAAGACCATGATCCGGAGTAATCCTGGGTTGCTGCTCCTGAAGGATGGGACTATCATCAGAAAATGGAGTTCTAACAATCTTCCTGATGAGCAAACGCTAAGTGGTCCCATATCACAGACAGAGATTGGGCAGATGCCACTTGATACCACGTCTGGCAAGGTGCTGACTATCATCATCTGGTATGTCTTGCCTCTGTTGATACTCACTATAGCCGACCGCCTTTGGGCATGGTCTCAGTGGGTAAGAAATAAGCAAACATCTAACAAAATATATCAACTTTTTAAAAAGAAGAAAACAATGAGAAAGAAAATCGTAGCAGGCAACTGGAAGATGAACATGAACCTGCA
>CAMAHD010000173.1 GCA_945834405.1 uncultured Prevotella sp.
TATTCGGTTGCCAACAGGTGTATGAAAACGGACTGTACTCCACTTCCATGTTGTCTTCGGCAGCATGGAGGGGTAGTGATAAGCCTGATAAGATGACCAAGACTAAAAGCCATGGATTCCACAAACAACGGGATAATGAATGGTGAATTGTCATCATGTTATATAGTATTAACTGTTTTGATTGTTTTTCATTCTACTTCTATGATAGGTCTGGCAAATATAGCAATTTTTTTAATAACGTTACGAAAAATTACGGGATTTCTTTTCATCTTCATGTAAAATAATGCTTTTTTGACCAACAATTGACATCATGACCATCATTCCGCATCCATCAAAGGAGAGGTATATATAATAAGGAGTGCAGTTCCTGTTTTTGTCAGAACTGCACTCCTATGACTTAAGATATGACTATTACCTGTTCGGCGATGGTGAAAAGATTTAGAGCAGAGCTTCGATAGCTTTCTCCAGATCATCTATCTGTGAACTGCGGCTCACCAAAGTGTTATTCCTGTCTATCAGGAAGAACTCAGGTATACTGCGCACATTGTAGATAGACAGACGAGATGACTGCGCACCATCCTCGTCGCGCACACTGATCCAGGGCAGGGCTGCCGTCTTCTGCTTCCAGAAATGTTCATCGGCATCCAGACTTACCTGATATATCTCCAAGCCTCTGCCATGATACTTGTTGTACAATTCTCGCAACATCAGAATACGCTTGGGCGACTCATCCATGGCGAAAAGATGGAAATCGAGCAACACCACTTTTCCATTCAACTGTGAAAGGGAACGTTGATTGCCATGATTGTCGGTCAGGGAGAAATCAATCAGACCCGTAGTAGTAACCTTCTTGGGGTCAATAGACTGTGCCATCTTGCTTTGCTGGATGCGTTGCGTACGCATACCTTCCAATGCAATATTGTGCAGATTCTCTCCACGCAAAGCATGGGGATAGAAAGTGTCCCAACTGGTAGCTACAGCTGCAAATACCCGGATGTCATCATTGTTGGTACGGGGATTGAAAATCAAGAAGTCGCCCAGCGTCTGGAACAACGCAAAGTAAGAGGAGGCCGCCTTCGGGTCGGCAAAGATATAGTTTTTGATGACCGCCTTTTTATAGGCATCTACCAAAGCCATGATACTGTCGCGCACCTGAGACACATTGAGGTTGGGGTCACGCTCCACAGCCATCGCTTTTTGGGTCAGTTCAATCTGCGACAGAGACAGTTCCTTGATGCGCTTGCAGTTGTCCGAACCCTCCACTTCATAGCCTGTAGCCATCGTAGGATAGTCCGCCTTGATGCTCACAGTCTCGGTGGAATCAGCAGAAAGGTTGATAATCTGACCTGCAATACGCAGCCGATAGAACTCGGGAGCTTCAGGACACTTGTCACTGAAAGAGAATGACCCATCGGACGACAGGCGTACGGAATCAACGATAACAGGTCCCTCTAAACTCATGTTCTCGAAATAGAGAACAGAGTCGGTTGCTCCGCTGATACTTCCTTCAACATGGAATCGTTCTTCCCCGCACGAAGCAAGGAAAAAACCAGTCAGTGCCATCAGCACCAGCCGAGCACTTCTGAATATGGATGTTTTCTTCATAATCGTACAAAAATCAGCTGCAAAAATAGTAGAATTATAGGAAAACACAAAATTTTTAACCAGAAAACCATCTTTTCCGCTTTTTATTTTGTCATGTCTCAGACAATGACTACCTTTGTAGACGACATTCATCAGACACTTCTGGAAATAAGACGTTTTTTATATACCATCATCATTTGAAGACATTTGAAGAATTAGGCGTCAGCGAAGAGATTCGCCGCGCCATTGAAGAATTGGGTTTTGAAAAACCCATGCCCGTACAGGAAGAAGTCATCCCTTATTTGTTGGGAAACAGAAACGATGTCATTGCCCTGGCCCAGACAGGAACGGGTAAGACCGCCGCTTTTGGCATTCCCGTTCTGCAACGCATTGACACTTCGAGCAACAGCACTCAGGCTTTGGTATTAAGCCCTACCAGAGAGCTGTGTCTGCAGATTGCCGATGACTTAAGCGACTTTTCCAAATACATGAAGGGAGTCCATGTAGTTGCTGTTTATGGCGGTGCCTCTATAGAGAACCAAATCAGACAGCTACGCCATGGCGCTCAGATTATTGTAGCTACTCCAGGACGACTCATTGACCTGATGAACAGAGGAGTTGCCCAACTGGACGAAGTGAAGAATGTAGTACTCGACGAAGCGGACGAGATGCTCAACATGGGCTTCTCCGAAAGCATCAATGCCATCTTCGAAGGCGTTCCCGAAGACAGAAACACCCTGCTGTTCTCAGCCACGATGAGCAAGGAGATAGAACGCATTGCCAAAAACTACCTCCATGACTATCAGGAAATAGTGGTTGGAAGCCGTAATGAAGGTGCAGAGAACGTAAACCATATATATTATATGGTGAATGCCAAAGACAAATATCTGGCACTGAAACGTATCGTCGACCACAACCCTCGTATCTATGCCATCATTTTCTGCCGTACTAAACGAGAAACGCAAGAAATAGCAGACAAGCTGATTCATGACGGCTACAATGCAGAAAGTCTGCATGGAGACCTTAGCCAGCAACAACGCGACCTGACCATGCAGAAATTCCGAAACCATCTGACCCAGCTGCTGGTAGCTACAGACGTAGCCGCACGAGGTCTGGATGTAGACGACCTGACACATGTCATCAACTTCGGTCTGCCAGATGACATCGAGAGCTATACCCACCGCAGCGGTCGTACAGGACGAGCCGGCAAGAAGGGTACATCCATCGCCATCATGCACACACGCGAGAAACACAAGATGCGCGAAATAGAGCGCGTTATCGGCAAGGATTTTGTAGCTGGCAAGATACCTACTCCGCAGGAGATTTGTACCAAACAGCTCTATAAGGTCATGGACGAAATCGTCAAGACGGATGTTAACGACGAACAGATTGCGCCTTTCATGGAGGAGATCAACCGCCACTTTGAATTCTTCGACAAAGAAGACATCATCAAGAAAATGGTAAGTCGCGAGTTCGGACGCTTCCTTGCCTACTACGCAGATGCACCCGAAATAGAACAACCCGCAGAGAGGGGAAAGGGCAGCAAAGACTCCCGAAAACGTAAGGAAGAAGGAGGAAGAAATGCCAACGGACAGCGCAACAAAAGACAGGCAGAACAAGGTTACAGCCGCCTGTTTGTGAATCTGGGCAAGTCGCATGGTTTTTACCCTGGCGAGGTGATGCAGCTCCTGAACAAGCATTTGGGCGGCAGACAGCAGGTAGGTCACATTGACCTGATGCCTCAGTTCTCATATATTGAAGTACCTGAAGGTGATGCAAGCAGAGTGAAGCAAGCACTGAACGGCGTAAGATACAAGGGACGTGAAGTAAGATGCAACGATGCCGACCGCGACACCGCCTCGAACAACAGGCATAGAGATGCCGCCTCCAACAACGTTGGCTCATCCAAACGTCACTTCACCTCCAGTCACGCCAACCGTCGCCAAGACAATAACGAAACGGCACAAAAACGATTCAAGAAAGAGGACTGGCTTCAATTCCTCAACCCAGATTTCAAAGGTTTTCGTGGCGAAGAGCCCGATTTCACCGAAGAAGGATGGGCACGTCGCAGACCTAAGAAGAAGAAATAAAACCGATAGCGGCACTTTTATCCGTAGAAGT
>CAMAHD010000174.1 GCA_945834405.1 uncultured Prevotella sp.
ATTTGCAAAAAGCAGTTATCTGATGTTAAATCCATTCGATACTATCACGATTAGACTGCACTCTTTTATTATTCATCTATAAAAATAACCAAAATCATGAAGAAAGTTTACCTTTTGGTATGGAGTCTGATGTGTTTTACACTCTTGCAGGCTCAAGAACAAACCGTCATCACGACAGCGCCCGACGGCGTAGTGAAAAATCTCATGCGCTCTTCTGTCACCTACAATCTGGAGAGTGATGTACCCACCGCTACTCCCGACGACGGATATGCCTCTGAAGTAGTATTCGCTGCCGACGGCAATGTGTACATCAAAGACATCATTACGGCTTATGCCTTTGATACCTATGTCAAGGGAAGCATGAAAGACAACGTGATTACCGTGAAGTTGCCCCAGCCCATCATCGATCTGGATGGACAACTGGTTTATATCGACCAACTGATTGAATCGGAGGAAGATGGCATCAAGGTTTACACCCCCGTCGGAAAGGAAAGCGAACTGCTGTTCGACTATCAGGATGGCAGTCTGATACAAAAAGATGCCAACTTCATCTTTGGTCTTACGCGGGGAGGTGAGGCCCTGGGGGCTGCCGACAGAGACTTACGCCTGATTGACGTGAAAGACCAGCCTGCCAGTCTGCCCGACGGAACAGCGTGTCAGACATGGAAGATGCGCGACTGGAGCGGTACCATCACCGACGTGCAAGTTGCCATCAACGGCAATGACATCTATCTGGGAGGTCTGACTGACGGCTATTTCGAGAACGACTGGGTGAAGGGTTCCATCCAGGGCAAACAGGTGGTATTCCCCTCACATCAGTACTATGGTCTGCTGGTTACTGAGTATAGCAGCGCATACCTCTATTACTTAGCTGCTGATATTGATTCTGTATACAATGAATTGTGGAGCGAATACGAATATTTTTATGTTCCCACTGAGGCTATCACCTTTGATTACGATGCAGAAAAGCAGACTATCAGTTCCAAGCAGACAATGCTGGTCAACATCGGTCCCAACTATGTCAACTATGCTTTCTGCTACGACGAGCCTTACATCATCCATCAAAAGGAGCTGACCCACGCTACTCGTCCTCTGAATCCTTCCATCACCAACTTTATGGATTATACCGAGATGTGGGGCTATGGTGCCATGTCGTTCACCTTGCCTTTGGAGGATGTTGAAGGCAATATCCTGAACGAAAACAACATATATTATAATGTGTATGTTGACGACGAACTGTTTACCTTCAATCCCGACGAATACATGGGACTGGAGGAGAGCATGACCGACATTCCTTATTCCTTCGCCGACAGCAACTATGACATTCAGGCTTACGGAGCCAGCCACTCTTTCACCTTCTTCTTGACCGGCTATGAGCGCATTGGTGTTCAGAGCATCCATAAGATTGGTGACGAGGTTGCCAAGTCGGACATTGTCTACAGCGACGGAACAGCCACTGCCATACGCACCGCCACTCAGGAGGATGCCGAATGTGTTTCTGAAACATATACCGACCTCTCCGGCCGTCGCGTTGCCGTTCCTTCCAAGGGCTTGTATATCCGCTCGATGAAGATGTCTGACGGAAGCATCCGCAGCATGAAAATCATGAAATAAGGTTTCATCCTAAACAGTTTTTTTTGAGTCTTATCATGAAACAACTTCTATCCATCCTCTCTCTGCTATGGCTCTCCCTCGGAGCCATGGCAGACGAGGGTCTTTCTTTTTCATACGCCTCACAGGATATACCTGCTTCCTACTGGGGTACCAAGAAGGCTGAGACCTACGACGTTGCCATACGTATAGCCTCCAGCTCTTTTGCCGGCAAGAAGGTCAAGGGCATCCGTGTCCCCTTCCTTGCCAGCCAAGGGGTAAGAGACGTGAAAGCATGGGCAAGCAGCAAACTGCAGCTTGCCACCATTGACGGAAAGAAAACGAACCAGCCCGATTTGGCAAGCACAGAGGGTGAAGCCAAGGACGGCATGCTTCAGGCGTTCTTTGCCGAGCCTGTCACCATTCCCGAAGATGGCATCTACGTGGGCTATACACTCACGGTGGATCAGCCCGAAAGCTATGCATCCATCCCCATCGCCGTATGCGGAGGTGTCACCCACAACGATGGATTCTATATCCACACTTCGCGTACATACCTGAAATGGACTGGGCGCTCTTCTGAACTTCAATGTGTGCTTTACATGAGTGTAATCATGGAGGGGGACTTTGCTGAAGATATGGTGAGCATTGTCAACATGGACGACATTCATGCCGAAAGGGGCGACACCGCCTATGTCAAGGCACGCCTCAAGACGATGGGAAGCCGCCCCGTAGAGAGCCTGACCTACCACTATCAGGCAGGCGACACTGTTGGCACAGCCAGCTTCACGCTTCCCGAACCTATTCCAGCTGTCTATGGCATGGAACAAGATGTCAGACTGCCCCTACAGCTTTTCAACAGCAAGATGAATGTGCCTTTCTCACTGACGCTTACCCATGTCAATGGTCATGCTAATGGCATCTCTGACCAAACCGTCTACAGCCATTTGGGCATCCACCCCTTCATCCCTGTCCACCGACCTCTCTGCGAGGAATATTCCGGTCTTTGGTGTGGCTACTGCCCCTCCGGGTTCGCCATGATGGAAGAAATGACAGAACGCTATCCCGAACGGTTCATCGGCGTTTCATTCCATTCGTCTGATATCATACAGAGCATTCCTGACAACAGATTCCCCAGCAATGTTCCCTACTACCCTTCTCTGTGGGTAGACCGCTATCTCTTTACTGACCCCTATTTCGGTGAAGACATGGGGATAGCTCTTGGTTTTGAAAAAACCTGGCTCAAGGAAACGGAACGCTTCGTTCCTGCCGACATATCGGTGGAGGCCATGTTTCTTCCTGACCGTCAGAATGAAGTATGCGTCAAGGCATCTGTCTCCAGTGCAGTAGACAGCACCGAGGCTAACTTCCGCATCGGTTATATGCTGTTGGCCAATGACTTGCATGGCAACACAAAAGACTGGGCGCAGATTAACAACTATTCGGGCGACGAGAAATATGCCGGACTGCCAGGCTTAGACTATTTTGTCAACAGCCGTGAGGTGCTTATCGACCTTCATCACAATCATGTCATCGTAGCAGCCTCCAGCTTTGATGGTGTGGACGGCTCTCTACCCATGTCTCTGTCGGAAGAAGCAAACTATACCCACAGCTACACCTTCGACACGGACAAGGCGCTTTGCGTCTACGGTGATTCCACCGGCAGACCTATCATTCAGGACAAGGGAAAACTCACGGCAATCGCATATATCGTAGATGCCAACGGGGTTATCGTCAATGCCGCCAAGGCTCCCGTCATAGGCTTCGACACAGCCATTGAGTCTATACAAGCCATGCCGGAGAACCGAAACGCTGTCTGCTACGACCTTCAAGGTCGCCGACTGTCTCAGTCACCCCGGCATGGCATCTGTCTCCGTCGTCAATCAGACGGAAGGTTTGTCAAAGTTTGCTCCCGTCCTTAACCATCTTTACGTCTTTCAGTTCCAGTTGGGCTGTCTTGGCATCAAT
>CAMAHD010000175.1 GCA_945834405.1 uncultured Prevotella sp.
CTAATCTTATGCTTGACCTATTGGTCTTTTGTGGTCTTTTCGTCCTTTTGACGATGCAAAGGTATTGCTGTTTTCGCACACAGCAAAGAAACAGACCCTATTTTTTCATGAAAATGTATCAAGTTTTGACCTATGTCAATTGGTTTGTGTTCGCACACAGCATTTCTTGCTCCACTAAGTTGGTCAGCTGTACAAACTCATCTATGGAAAGTTGTTCGGGGCGGCGAGTCATCATCTCATGCTGGAAGAAGGGCGCGTCGGAGGGTAGGGAACCGAAAATCTGTTTCAAACTGACACGGAGCATTTTTCTTCTTTGGTTAAAGACGGTTTTCACCACACGTTTGAACAGTTTTTCGTCGCAGTCGAGATGAGTCGTGTGGTTGCGTGTCATGCGGATAACGGCACTTTTCACCTTGGGAGGAGGATTAAACACATTTTCGTCAACGGTAAAAAGATACTCCACGTCATACCATGCCTGAATCAGAACACTCAGGATGCCGTAAGCCTTGTTGCCGGGTTGGGAAGCCATGCGCAATGCCACTTCACGCTGTATCATACCCGTACAGCAGGGAATGAGGTCGCGGTTATCCAGCATCTTGAAGAATATCTGCGAGGAGATATCATAGGGATAGTTGCCCGTGAGTACAAACTCATGTCCGTCGAAAAGACGGTTCAGATCCATACGCAGAAAATCCTCCCCCACGATGTTGTCAGACAGCTGTGGGAAGTTCTCGTTCAGGTAAGCAACCGACTCCTTGTCTATCTCTACCACTTTGAGCGGTCTGTTTTTGGGAGCCAGGTATTGGGTAAGCACACCCATGCCCGGACCTACTTCCAATATCGGCAGGTCGGGACAGGCATCTACGGTGTCGGCGATGCGCTTGGCGATGGTCAAATCTGTCAGGAAATGCTGACCAAGATTTTTTTTAGGTCTAACTTGTTTCATAAAAGTGTTGCAAAGATACAACTTTTTTGTCTAAGTATCTTCTTTTTTCTATAAATTAAGTATCTTTGCACTTGTTATGGAAACAAAGAAGACTTTGGGTGTCCTTGTAAAGATACTGTTGCCCCTGATATTAGGAGGTGCGATACTCTATTGGATGTATCGTGACTTCGATTTCCGGAACATGCAACAGGTCCTTTTTTACGAAACCGATTGGACATGGATGTTGCTTTCATTCCCATTTGGGGTGATGGCTCAGGTTTTTCGTGCCTGGCGGTGGAGACAGACTTTAGTGCCCGTGGGTGAAAATGCCCGTCAATGCACCAGCATATATGCCATCTTCGTCTCGTATGCTGTCAGTTTGCTGATTCCACGTATAGGGGAGTTTTCCAGATGTGGAGTCCTGAAACGCTATGACGGCATTTCTTTCTCCAAAGCTTTGGGAACGGTCGTCACAGAGCGGGCTGTCGATTCGCTGTTCATACTCCTGCTCACGGCTGTTACGCTTCTTGCCCAGCTGCGTATCTTCCATACCTTCTTTGACGAAACGGGTACCAGCATGGATGCCATCTCGCACCGCTTCTCGATGACAGGTTATCTCGTTACTGCTGTCTGTGGCTTGGCTGCACTTCTTTTGCTACATCTGTTGCTCAAGAAGCTCTCTATATATAATAAGGTGAAATCTACTTTGGGAGGCATCTGGCAGGGAGTGCTCTCATTGAGGGGGGTGGACAATGTGCCTCTCTACCTTTTTTACACCTTCGGAATATGGGGCAGCTATTTCCTCCACTATTACCTCACGTTCTTTTGCTTCAGTGCAACAGCCAATTTGGGCATCGTTTGTGCTCTGGTCACTTTTGTGGTGGGAAGCATTGCTGTCATTGTGCCTACACCCAACGGTGCAGGTCCTTGGCATTTTGCAGTCAAGACCATGCTGATACTTTATGGAGTGGCAGATAGCAGCGCCCTCTATTTTGTCCTCATCGTCCACACCGTACAAACCATGCTCGTCGTGGCATTGGGCGTATGGGGCGCAATGGGACTCGCCATGACATCGCGCAGGCAGCAAGCTGAATAGAGATTTTATTAACCAAAATACTACGACAATGATTGAAAAACTGAATCCCGAATGTATCTGGAAAAACTTTTATGCACTGACCCGTATTCCACGTCCGTCAGGACATCTGGAACCTGTGCAGCAGTTCTTGCTTGATTTTGCAGAGAAAGCAGGCGTTGAAGCCTTCAAGGATGTAGCTGGAAATATCGTGATGAGAAAGCCCGCTACTCCAGGTATGGAAAACAAAAGGGGAATCATCTTGCAGGCACACATGGATATGGTGCCTCAGAAGACACCGGAGAGTAATCATGACTTCCTGAAAGACCCCATCGAGGCGTACGTCGATAATGAGGGATGGGTACGCGCCAAGGGAACTACGCTGGGTGCCGACAACGGACTCGGTGTTGCTGCCATCATGGCGGTCATGGAAGATACAACCATGAAGCACGGATTGATTGAAGGTCTGATTACGGCTGATGAAGAGACAGGACTCTATGGAGCCAATGGCTTGCCTGAAGGAGAGTTGCATGGAGATATCATGCTGAATCTCGACTCTGAGTCATGGGGCAAGTTCGTGATAGGCAGTGCCGGTGGTATCAATATCACCTCTACACTCGATTATCAGGAGGTTGATACCGATGCCGATGATGTAGCATTGAAGGTTACGCTCAAGGGACTCCATGGCGGTCATTCAGGATTGGACATCCACAAAGGTTTCGCCAATGCCAACAAGCTGATGGTACGTTTTGTACGCGAAGCTATCGCTGAATGTGAGGCTCGATTGGCTTCGTGGCATGGAGGCAATATGCGCAATGCTATCCCCTTCCAGGCTTCTGTCGTGCTCACGATGCCCAAGGAGAATGTTGAGGCTGTCCAGGAGATGGTAGACGAATGGAAGGCTGTGTTTGAAGATGAATACAAGGGCATAGAGAGTAATATAGAGTTCTTTACTGAAGAGGTGGAAACGCCGGCAAAAGAGTTGCCGGAAGCCATTCAGGACAACCTTGTAGATGCCATCTACGCAGCTCATGACGGTGTTATCCGCATGATACCTGCCTATCCCGATGTGGTTGAGACCTCCAGCAATCTGGCTATCGTTGATATTGAGGCTGGCAAGGCGTTCATCAAGATTTTGGCGCGTTCGTCTCGCGAGTCAACCAAGGATTATGTTACAGAGATGCTCTCCAGCTGCTTCAACATGGCTGGGATGAAGGTGGAGACAGACGGCAGCTATGGCGGTTGGGACCCCAACCCTGACAGTCCTCTGCTCCACAGCTTGTTGGCTATTTACAAGGAACAGAATGGCGAGGATGGTATTATTCAGATAGATCATGCAGGTTTGGAGTGCTCCATCATTTTGGGCAAATATCCTCATCTGGATGTCGTTTCCATGGGTCCTACGCTCCGCTCGCCCCATACCACCAGTGAACGTGCTCTGGTATCAACGGTCGAACCATTCTGGAAGTTGCTTAAAGCTGTCATTGAGGCATAGTCATACCGAAAAGGAGGGTATTATCAGTACCCTCCTTCAGTTACCCTAAAGCGTTTCGTGATGGTT
>CAMAHD010000176.1 GCA_945834405.1 uncultured Prevotella sp.
GGTCATTAAGGTCATTAGGTCATTAAGGTCATTAAGGTCGCGAAGACTGTTACAGTGTTATCGTTTATGTCTTAATGACCAAATGACCAAATGACCACATTTTGTATATATGAGTGCCACATCGAGGTACCTGCAATTGCCACATCGAGGTACCTACAATTGCCACATCGAGATTCCGGCATTTGATTTCCCCAACTTTTTATGACTTTTTTCACGATTCAGTGATAGAAATGGTTACTATAAGTCTTCTTTTTTCATAAAGAACTACAAATTGCATTTGCCGGAAGAGGAAGACTTAATAGTATTGCGATGGCGAGAAAGTTACCGATAGTATAGGAAAATGAACGTAAATAGAAGGTAACGACCAGCTGATGGTTCGTCATGACATAGGTAAGTCCGCTCCCTCTCCGGCTTTTATGTAAAAGTGGACAGGCTTTGTTGATAGTTAAGATATATTAAATAGGGGGGGTGTTTCTGTTAATTAAAATAAATGATGTATCTTTGCGGCTTGATAGCAGCAAAAAAATATGATAAAAGAGCAAGATTATATTTAAATATATGATTATTGGAGAAGTAGTAAAGGAGGTCTTGGAAAAGCGCGGTAAATCTGTCACTTGGCTTGCCCTGCAGTTGCCATGCGAACGCTCGAATGTGTATAACATATTCAAGCGCGATAATATTGGTATAGATTTATTGTGGAAGCTCTCAGAAATCCTTGAGTATAATTTCTTTCAGGCACTGGCTGATGACTTCCAAAGTCAATTCGTAGGCAAAGATAAATAGTTCAATCGCAAAAGAACACATAAAAAACGTTAATTACTCAAACAAATCTTCTTTTCACATCAAACATTTGTCTGCAAAATACGTCTTAAAAAGTATGATGAAAAGAATAACCATTTTACAGGTACTTTGGTTTGCCTGTGCCCTTGTCGCTTGGGCACAGGGAAGTGTGAAAGGAAAAGTATTGGACAAACAGACCAATGAGGCTCTGCAATACGTGAATATTCGTGTGGCAGAGGCTGTTTCCGGAAAACTTGTCAAGGGTGGCATTACGGATGCCGCAGGTAGCTTTCATATCAACGGATTATCCTATGGGCAATACAAGCTGCAGGTGACTTTCGTCGGATATAAAACAGTGGAACGTAAGTTTGCCGTCTCGGCAGAAAAGAAACAGGCGCATTTCTCCATGGTTTATCTTTCTGAAGACCAACAGACCCTGAAGGAGGTACAGGTGACGGGACAGCGTTCGCAGATGAAGCTGGAGGTAGACCGAAAGACTTTCTCTGTCGACCAGGTGCTGGCTGCCGCCGGCGGTTCTGCCAGCGACTTGCTGGAGAATATCCCCTCGGTAGAGGTGACGACCGACGGAGAGATTTCACTTCGTGGTAACAGCAGCGTGGAGGTTTGGATTAACGGTAAGGCAAGCGGTCTGACCAGTGACAACAGGGCTGAGATATTGCAGCAGATTCCTGCTGAGAGTATCGAAAGAGTGGAGGTGATTGACAACCCCAGCGCCAAATATAGTCCTGAAGGTTCTGCAGGTATCATCAACATTATCCTGAAGCGCGACCGAAAGGCCGGCTACTATGGCTCTTTGAGGGCTGGAGTGAACAATCAGGGAGGATGGAACGGCAGCGGAAACATCAATTATTCAAGTGGCATCTTGGATGCTTATGCGAATCTGGGATTGAGAAGAAGAAAGCACAAGGGCGGTTCTATGTCTGAACAGACCTTCCTGAATACGGGTACTTATCAAAACTATGAAACAGAGAACGAGAACCGTGGCAAAAACCTTTTCGGACGAGCCGGACTCACCTGGCATATCACCGACAAGGACGACCTCTCATTGGGGGGAATGACCATGTTGGGCAAGCGAGACAATGCAACGTTGACTCCCTATCATTACGGTTCTGTGGCTACGGCTACGGATTCACACGTGATGTTCCGCGAGAATACCAGCAACAGCGACATGAATATGTATCACGGAGAGCTCGGATATACCCATAAGTTTAACGACAAGCATCTTCTCGACTTCAATCTCTCGTTCGATAAATGGAAAAGTGACGAGGATAACTATTACCGGGACAGTACGGTGTATGTCGGTTCCGACAGACCTGCTGACTATACCTATCAGTATCGTCCCTTGCTGATTAACAGCCGCTCGTGGGAAGCCAAGCTGGACTATGAAAACCAGATTACGGAGAAGTGGAAGGTTGAAGCCGGATATAACTGGAAGATGTCCCATGAGAATACGCCTCAGGAGTCATGGGTGGACAATGTGTTCTGGGATGGCAGACAGCAGGTAGAGGATGAGGCTTTCTTCAATCGCTTTATCTATGATATCAATACCCATGCGCTCTATGCTACGGTCAATACGAAGATTGGAAATCTCGGAGTGATGGCCGGACTGAGAGGGGAGTATTGGCGCGTAGAGACGGAAAGCTATACCTATGCTCAGGAGCATGACAGCAGCCTGAGAGACAAACCTTTCAAGAAGGATTATTTCCAGCTCTTCCCAAGCCTCTTCCTGAACTATCCCATCACCAAGTCTTCACAGATTCAACTGAACTATACCCGTCGCCTCAGACGCCCCTGGGGTGGAGAGCTGAACAGTTTTAAGAACACTCGTGATGCCTCCATGATTTCGTTTGGTAATCCCGAACTGACTCCGGAATATACCAACTCCTTTGCGCTCAATTATCTCAAGACGTGGGATAACCACACGCTCTCTGTAGGAACGTACTATAAAACAACGTCGGATGTCATCAAACGTATCTCCTACAATGTGAACGATACCGTCTATCAGACAAACAAGAATGTGGCGAAGAGTCAGAGCGCAGGTATGGAGCTGATTCTCAAGGATAAGCTTTTCCGGATTCTTGACCTCACAACCACCCTCAATGCCTATTATTATAAGCTGGATGGTTTCTCTTACACGATCGCTGACCAGGTGGTTACGGGTGAGGGAGACGAAAACTTTGCATGGGATGCCCGACTGCTGGCAAGTCTCATTCTTCCATACGACATCTCTTTGCAAGCTACGGGTAATCTGCGTTCTCGAAGTGTGCTCTCCCAGGGATATCGACGTTCTAACTCCAGCTTAGACCTCGGCTTCCGCAAGTCGTTCTTCAACAAAAAGCTGGCTTTGGCTATCAACTGGAGGGATGTCTTCAATACTCGTAAGTTCGATACCTATACCATGACGGATACTTTTGTACGTCACCAGAAGAACTGGCGTGACCCGCGCGTGAACATGACACTGACATGGAACTTCGGAAACATGGCTTCCAAGAAAAAGAACAGACAGGAGGATAATGGGGCTGGCGAAGACGAACAGGGTTTCGGCGGATATGAATAGGAGCTAATGAATAGGAGCTAAAAAAGAAGGGTGTGCCAAACGGCACACCCTTTATTGATAATCGGTATTAATCAGTATCGATTAGAGCTGAGGACCAGCAGCTACGAGAGCCTTGCCAGCCTCGTTGCCTGTGTACTTCACGAAGTTCTTGATGAAACGTCCGGCGAGGTCCTTAGCCTTCTCCTCCCAC
>CAMAHD010000177.1 GCA_945834405.1 uncultured Prevotella sp.
TTGCAAAGTTACGGAAAAAAAAACAATAAATACCCTCATTCTCAGTTTTTTTGAGTATCTTTGCACAAAATATGGTAATCGTTTGCTGCAGAAGCATGATTACCCTGAAACAAATAGTCACGAAATGGGAATATTCGGTTTTTTTACATCCAAGAAAAAGGAAACTCTCGACAAAGGTCTGGAGAAGACCAAGACGAGTGTATTTGACAAGTTGGCACGTGCCGTAGCCGGCAAATCCAAGGTAGACGATGATGTTCTGGACAATCTGGAAGAAGTGTTGATAACCAGTGATGTTGGTGTAGACACGACGCTGAAGATTATCCAGCGTATAGAGGAGCGCGTGGCTCGCGACAAATATGTGGGCACGTCCGAGCTGAACCGTATTCTTCGTGACGAGATAGCCTCCTTGTTGTCCGAGAACCACAGTGAAGACAATGACAATTGGGAGTTGCCTTCCGACCATCGTCCATACGTCATACTGGTAGTCGGTGTGAATGGAGTAGGCAAGACGACAACCATCGGAAAACTGGCTTACCAGTTCAAGAATGCCGGCAAGAAAGTCTATCTGGGTGCTGCCGATACCTTCCGTGCTGCTGCCGTTGAACAGTTGGTGATATGGGGAGAACGCGTGGGTGTTCCGGTCATCAAACAGCAGATGGGCAGCGACCCCGCCTCTGTGGCCTTCGATACGCTGAGCAGTGCCAAAGCCAATGGTGCTGACGTGGTGATTATAGACACGGCGGGCAGACTGCACAACAAGGTGGGACTGATGAATGAGTTGAAGAAGATTAAGGAAGTGATGAAAAAGGTATTGCCACAGGCACCGGACGAAGTGTTGCTGGTATTGGATGGCAGTACGGGGCAGAATGCGTTTGAACAAGCCAAGCAGTTTGCAGCTGTCACCCAGATTACATCACTTGCCATCACCAAGCTGGATGGAACAGCCAAGGGTGGTGTCGTTATCGGCATCAGTGACCAGCTGAAGGTGCCTGTCAAGTACATCGGCCTGGGAGAGGGCATGGAAGACCTCCAGCTCTTCAACAATCGCCAGTTTGTCGATTCACTCTTTAGTGACAATCACTAATCCATATACTATCAAATAGAAACATTTTGAAAAAGAATACTGTAGATATCATCACTATGGGGTGTTCGAAGAATCTCGTCGACAGTGAAACATTGATGGGACTCTTCGAGCGCTATGGTTATCAGTGTACCCATGACAGCGACCATCCACAAGGCGATACGGTGGTTATCAACACCTGTGGTTTCATAGAGGATGCCAAGCAGGAAAGTATTGATACCATATTAGAGTTTGCCCAAGCCAAAGAGGAAGGACGCATACGGAGACTCTACGTAATGGGCTGTCTTTCACAGCGCTATCAGAAAGAACTGGAGACGGAAATACCGCAGGTGGACAAGTATTACGGCAAGTTCAATTACCGTCAGCTGCTCACCGATATGGCAGAGGCAGATGCCAAGGAAGTGTCAACCTGTACGGGATGCCGCCATATCACCACTCCCCGTCATTATGCATATATCAAAATCAGTGAGGGCTGCGACCGCCATTGTGCCTATTGCGCCATTCCAATCATCACAGGTCGCCATGTGAGCCGTCCCATCAAGGAGATACTTGACGAGGTTCGGATGCTCGTGGCAGAAGGAGTGAAGGAATTTCAGGTAATAGCCCAGGAGCTGACCTATTACGGAGTAGATATGGATGGTCATCGCCATATAGCCGAGCTGGTGGAGCAGATGGCAGATATTCCCGGGGTGGAATGGATACGTCTTCATTATGCCTATCCAACCCAGTTCCCCTGGGAGCTGCTTCGCGTGATGCGCGAAAAACCCAATGTGTGCAAGTATCTCGATATCGCTTTGCAACATATTTCAGATTCCGTATTGCAGCGCATGGGTCGTCACGTCACCAAGGAGGAAACCATGGCTTTGATAGAGAAGATGCGCAGAGAAGTGCCAGGTATCTGTCTTCGCACCACCTTGATGGTAGGATTTCCCGGTGAGACAGAGGAGGACTTTCAGGAATTGCTCGATTTCGTACGTTGGGCAAGATTCGAACGCATGGGTGCCTTTGCCTATTCAGAAGAAGAGGACACCCCGTCAGCCCGGCAGTTTACAGACGATGTGCCGCAGGACGTGAAACAGCGACGGCTTTCCATACTCATGTCTCTTCAGCAGGAAATCAGTGCTTCTGTACAGGCAGAGAAAGTGGGTCGCACCTTGCGGGTCATCATCGACCGTCAAGAGGGAGATTACTATATAGGACGTACAGAGTATTGCTCGCCCGAAGTAGATCCCGAAGTGCTGATACCTGTCAAAGAACAGCCATTGGAAATAGGTCGTTTCTATCAAGTCAGAATGGTAGACTCTGATGATTTTGACCTATATGGAAGCATCGTGACCGCATAAAGCAGATTTTCAACGAAGCCAAATCATACGACCATGAACAATAAGGAGTTTATAGCAGAATTGTCACAGCGAATGGGTTATTCGCAGGCCGACACGCAGAAGATGGTGACCAACGTATTGAATGCCATGAGTGACCATTTTCAGGAGGGTGGTTCGCTGACAGTGCCCAGCTTCGGCAGTTTCGAGATTAAGAAGAAGTTGGAGCGGGTGATTGTCAATCCTGTTTCCGGGCAGCGTATGTTGGTACCCCCGAAGTTGGTGTTGAGTTTCCGTCCCAATTTGTCATGGAAAGCCAAAATAAAGAAAGGAGGAAAGGACTGATATGGACAAACTGACACTCACTGATATCGCTTCGGTATTGGTACAGAAGAATAAGCTGGGCACCAAAGAGTCGGAAGACTTTGTGGCTGCTATGTTCGAGGTGGTTCGTAAGGGTTTGGAGGCTGACCTGCTGGCCAAGGTCAAAGGTTTGGGAACCTTCAAGATTATTGAAGTTGAGGCTCGTGAAAGTGTGAATGTGAATACGGGCGAAAGGGTCATCATCGAAGGTCATTCCAAGATTACCTTTACTCCCGACAACACCATGAAGGAGTTGGTCAATAAACCATTCTCTCAGTTCGAGACAGTCATACTGGGCGATGGAGTGGATATAGATGCGTTGAATGACACTCCTGTCGAAGACACTTCAGCAGACGATACGTTGGTTGATGATACCATCGTCGAAGAAGCATCTACAGCGGCTCCTGCGGTAGAAGCATCATTGACAGAGACTCCTGCGGTAGAAGCATC
>CAMAHD010000178.1 GCA_945834405.1 uncultured Prevotella sp.
GGTTGTTCACGTCTATGTCTGCCGTCTTTGCCATAGCCTTCGTGGTGCCAATCTTTCCCTTCAGGTCCTTGAAGTCCTGCAGTTCCACGTCGGTAAGTTTCAGCAGTTCGTCGTTGTAGAGTGCGCCGTCCTCAAATCCGTTCTGCACCACCTTCTCTATCTGTGCCCTCTTCAGCTGTGCCATCATCGACTTCACGTCGTAGGGTTTCATCTGCGAGCCTTCAATGCTGATGATGGGGCAGAAGTTGAGGAAGTCGCCCAGTATCTTGCGGTCTGCGTCGGTCGATTTTCCTGCCTTTGCCGAAACCTTCGCCACCTTGGCGAGCACACGCAGCGTGCGGTCGGGGGCAAAGTCGAAGGCATAGCAGTTGGTCTTCATCTGTCCGTGGCAGGTAAAGGGTGTCTGCACGCGGAAGATGGTCTGCATGTAGCTTGCCGCTGAGGTGGAGAAGGTGCCCGACATCATGAATACTGCCGTCCAGGGTTTGACGCTCACGCCCGTGGTCAGTCGGCCGCAGGAGAGCGTAATGGTATAGGTCGTGGATGGGTCGGGACCTATGGCGGTATTGACCATTTTGAGAGCCTCAGCGTTCTCTTCGTCCTCGTCGCCGTTGCCAGCCACGTTGACGATGCGGAAGTTGCCGAACACCTTGTGGTTGCGCAGCTTCTCGCTGAGAGCCCTGGCGGCAGCCACGCCCGGAACCATCCACAGCGTATGGCGGAACATCTGGCGGAAGGCATCGGTAGAGTAGGGGTAAAGGCTTTGCTGGTCGCTCTTGCAGAGCAGGTTGACGAAGCGGTCAACGTCGCGTTCGTGACAGAACGACCCATCATCGCGCGTGCGGAAGAACTCACGGAAGTTGAAAGCCTTTTCGTCATCACAGTATTCCGAACCCATCAGTGTGCCGAGGTCGTAGGTATAGATGTTGATGGCAGGCAAAGACTCGTAGGGGTTGGGGTCGCCCATGTGGGTGAGGTCCCAGTCGGCTTTGGCGCGCTGCTCCATCACGTAGTCCCAGGTGAATATCTCTTCCTCGTCGTAGTCGTCGAGCAGGTTGAAGGGCGTTCCCGACAGGCGCAACACCTTGGTGTGTTTCTTCACGATGGCATCGATGACGCTCTGTCCGATGTCGGTCTTCGTGCCCTCGTGAGCTTCGTCTACGATGAGCATGTCCCAGGGGGCAGCAAACACGTCGGAATTCTTGTCGAACTTGCCGCCAACGGTCTCTGCTCCGCGCAGGTCTTGCATGGAGGCGAAATAGATGTAGCTGTCGCCGCGGCGTGACAGTCTCTCCAGCTTTGGGAAGCTCTCGCCCTTGGTGCGTGAGCCGTAGTGGTAGTGGGGCTGGTCGTAGAATATCTTTCGGAAATCCTCAAACCATCCCTCGTCGACGACGGGACGGTGGGTAAGGATGAGCGTGCGCTGCATCTGCATCTCGCGTACCACCTGCAGTGCCGACAGCGTCTTGCCGAAGCGCATCTTGGCGTTCCAGAGCATCTGGCTGCCACGCCTGAATCGGGCGATGGTACGGTCGATGGCAAGCTGCTGCTCCGGTCGGAATTCTATGGGACTTTGCTCGTAGGTCACCTCCGCGTTGTCCATCGACTCGCGTCCCTCCTTGACCGCTGCGATGGCGCGCTTGACGGTCTCCAGGTCGGTGACGAACCACTCGCGCCCCTGGTTCTTCTTCTCGAAACTCTTTCTCTTGATGCCCGACCGTTCCAGCACCTTGTGAACCTGCTTGTCGTTGAACGACGAGACGCGACCCTTGCTGTCGGTGAACATGGTGCCCTCGGTATAGAGCAGCTGATAGCTGATGCCAGCCGTCCGCGTGTATTGGTCGATGCGCTCGTGGGCTGACTTGTTGAGCAGCGGACTGTTGGGCTTGAAATAAGCGTCGCAGAGCGTTGCCGTTGCCTCGCCTATCTTCAAGGCTCCGTGGTGTGCATCGTCGTTGATACGGAAAACGTAGATGAGTTTTGGCTTGAGGGATGATTCGAATGTAGCCATAGTCATTAGTCTTTTATCAGGTCAATAAATCGTATCTTGTCTTTGGAGGAGTCGCTGTTGTTCCATTTCCTGATATAGCAGTATTGACCGTTGTGGTGGCGCACTCCTCCTTCCCTGCATCCCTGGCATGGCTCCATCAGGGTTTCGCCGAAGAGTGACTGCTGAGCCGAGGGTTTCATGCCGCAGGTCTGTGGCACCACGCCCTTCAGTCCGTCCATCTGCCATACGTTCCACGAGATGATGTAGGCGGCATAGCGCACAGACTTGTCCAAGGGCTGCTTGCCGAACTTGGCAACGTAGCTCTCGATGAACGTCAGGAGCATGGCTTCGCGTGCCAGCAGCAGGCTGTCGCCCTGCCACTCGTAGGCGTAGGTGCTTTTCAGGGCTTTCTGTGCCCATTCGAGCCAGTCGCCGCTCCGGGTAGTGTTCTCGCTGACGATGCGCAGCTTGCGGTCGAGCAAGCCTATGCGGTGGTCTATGGAGATGGCTTCGCCCGTGGTGGTGTCGTAACGGCTGGTGATGTAGGGTGCCTCACCGCAGGTTATCTCCAGACGGCGGTCGGCGACATAGTCCTTCCATGTCTTCTCCTCAGGAAAGACTATCGGCACAGTGGTGTCTGTCCATGTGTGGTCGGCGTTCTCGCGGTTGAAAACGTCCTTGCGGCCAAACCAAGCCTCGTCGATGAGGTTGTTCTGGGCATTGCATATCCATGACGGGGTGAACACCTCCGCCATATCCTTCGAGCGTGCCGTTTGGGTGAGCTTCGTCTTCAGTACCCTGGGCATGACGATGTGGCTGTTGTCGCCGCTGATCGTTGCGGGACGTATCTCGTCGTTCCATTGATAACCCTTGCCCAGGTGTTCGTAGTCGGCTGTCGCCCAGAAGATGTTGTGCTGCTCGTCGGCCTTGCTGGTAGAATGGTCTTTGAGGATTACGTTGAGCAGGTCGGTATCGAACCGCGCAAGGTAATCCTCACGAATGTCTATTTCGTCAGGCATAACAATAGCGTTGTTTAGGTAGCGCTGAACTAATATATTGCGGGTTATACGGGTAGGGCAAATACTCCTGACGTAAGGACGTAAAGAAAGCGTGAAGCTTCCCTTATCTTACATCAGAGGTATTTGGCGAAACCCG
>CAMAHD010000179.1 GCA_945834405.1 uncultured Prevotella sp.
TTTTCGCTGATTTTTAAAATAATTCGACCTCTATCAGGGTCAGAGGGACAGGTACATTGGTTCGCCGAGGGTCAGAGAAAGTGATAACAACCAACCTTGTCTTTGTTGTATATGTTGTCTTAGTTGTCGTTTTTATTTATTGACGACAACAGGGACAACTGAAAACAACATTTTGTTGGTCTCTGGTCTTCTTCCGTCACGACTCGGGATAGCCCAAGCGAGCTTGGGACTCTCCTCTCGCTGTTCCGTCAGTTGATTTCATCTTCTTCCGTCACGACTCGGGATAGCCCAAGCGAGCTTGGGACTCTCCTCTCGCTGTTCCGTCAGTTGTCGTTAATACAATTCGTTGAACAGCTACTTTTTATCCCCAAGCCCTTGCTCAACTCAAATAAAAGTCGTACCTTTGCATCGTCAGTCCTCGCCAAGCCTCTTAACAATGCTCAAATCGTGCGAGGCGTTTTTTATAGAGGCACTAAAAAAGTTATATATAATAGTGGTACGGAATTAAGGATTGACAATAGTGGTACAGAATTAAAGAATATGAAAAAAAACGAAAGTCTTTTGATACAAAGAACGAGTGTCTTTAGTTTTCTCCTCTGCATGGTTGTTGCTGTCTGGGCAGACCATGTTGAGGTTTATGATATCAACGACAAACAAGCATTGCAGGCGGCATCCATCTTCAACCGTTCGGGAATGTTGCTCGGAGTGACTGACGAGATGGGTGCATATCATCAGATTCACGCGGAAGACTATCCGCTCACCGTCAGATACGTCGGCTACCATCCGGCAACGATAGAAAAACCATGCGAAAAGATTTTCCTCAGTCCTGACACCGTCAACCTGCCAGAGGTAACGGTCAACAATAACACCGACGGAGTATGGATGCTATGCTATGCTCGCGGATATATGAATGCGCCCACTAACGATATTCGTCAGGTTCAGATCGAAGAAATGCAGGATTATATCATTCCGCTGAAGAAAAGCAAGGGCTTTGCCAAGATGTCCAAGACGCGTGAACTCATCAAGAAACAGACCTATCACGCCGTGACCAAGGACGGCAGAGACTCCGTTTATCAGCATCTGTCAAAAAAGCCTGCTTACGACAGTCAGTTCGGGGGTATCAAGGAAATAGAGTATGAACCGGAATTCCTCAGAAACCGCAGCCAAGGCATGTACAAAAAACGGGATGGAAAAACGGAGATAAGCTATAAGAAAAGCAACGGCATCCTCACCATTACCAAAGACTGGCTCGCCTACGACAAAGACCATGCAGCCAACATGCCATGGATAGTCAAAACTCTTTTCGGAATGAATATATCTATCAAGGAATTTGTAGAAACATACCAGTATCAAGTAAACGACGCCGGCAAATATTATCCCATGGATTTGACCATGATGTCTTTTGTTTCCAAGGTACAGATGTCTGGAAAGAAAATCAGAAAAGCGACGAAGTCAGACAAACCCGTTGATATATTCCTATGGCTGGAGATTTATCCTGTAGACTACCGATTTATCACTGCCAAGGAAAGTGTCGAGCTGAAGAAGAATCCCCCACAAGTATCTTTCATCAAGCCTGAGGGCTTAGAATAAGCATAACTACAGGCTGAGAATAAGCATAGCCCTTTGTCACTGTTTTGCGAAGAAATCATCTTTTCTGCCAAGCAGTTGCTTGTGAACCAATACCTATATATAATAAGGTGGCGAGCCAACAGCACGCCACCTTATTATATATATAGGTATCAGCAATCAGAGATTTACCTTGCGGGTGATGACATCTCCGTTAGAGAGAGTCATGCGCATGATGTAAAGTCCATGAGAAGGTGTCTGCACCTGACGACCCGAAGTGGTAAAGTACTGCACACTGCGAGGAGCTGAAGAGTCCGTCGTTGAGGTAATACCCGTTGCGGTGCCAGTATGATACTCCAAGGCTACAATGACGCACTGCTGTTCGCCAGAGTTACGGAAAGTCAGTGTGTTCTGCAGTTCGGGAAGCGTGAAGCTGACACAGTTGGGCTGCGACAGGTTCTTTACAGGAGAAAGGATGGTAGCCGTCTCTGCTGTATAATCCACGCCACCGACACTTGCCCAATAGCAGGTACGGTTCTCGGTTGTCACATTGGTATAGCTCCACAGCGTCACCTTGGTCACCTTAGCATCAGAAGGCAGGAAGATGGTATTCTCTGCACCATTGGAACACTTGATGGTGGTACGTGTGATAGACTCACCCTTATAGTCCACCGCAATCTTATCGGCTGCACTGTAATACTTGGACAGGTTGCCCGTAACTACCATTGAGAAGCCTTCGGCATCGTCGCCTACATTACCTACAAGCATGTTGTTCACGCCGCTGTTGTCATAAGAAGCGGTAGACATGTTACCCCAGGTGAGCAGAGCTGTCTTACCAACGGATTCCTCTGGCTGGTCACCTGGTTCAGGATCACCACCGGGATTGGTCTTGCCGCCTACAACCTTCAAGATACCTTCGGTATACAAGGCCGAGGTGTCCCATGTCTGTCCCTCGCCGGGGATAGCAGGAATTATCTCAGAGAAGGTACCGGTGATGGTTCCTTCTACATTCAGCACCTGATAGGTAGTAGCATCGTAAGGAGCAGTCTTCAATGCCTCTTCTGCTACCTGCAGAACGACATTCTTGCCTAAGGTTACGTTGCCTTTCACTACCAATGTATTGGAAGACTCACCGTCAACAGCTACGTAAACGACAGAGCCATCACTGGCTGAAAGGGTCTTGGAGAGAGTGAGCTTCTTGCTCTCAGCGCTGTCAGGACCAGCCATCAGGGTGGCACCATCCTTCAGCACCACTGCACCGGCAATAGTACCGGAACCAGCCAAGACAGTTCCGTCATATACGGTATAGCTGCCAAGACCATTGTTGTTACCATCGACAATCAGGCGACCACCTTCAACGATGGTTGAACCGCTATAGGTATTGTTACCTGTCAGACGCCAGTCGCCGCTACCCTGCTTCACGATGTTCACCGTGCCGGTGTAGCCACTGC
>CAMAHD010000180.1 GCA_945834405.1 uncultured Prevotella sp.
TTACATCAGTTTCCCGAGCAGCGAGAACAGCTGCATGACTGTTTCCTTGCTCTCAACAGGTATCTTTACATTCACCTCACCGGTCTTCTCGTCTACCTCAACGATGTTATCTACAAGCTGGCGTGTAGCCTCCTCCGATTTGAGTGTCTTCGCAAGTCCACTGAGGAAGGAAACACCCTGGCTGATGAGCTGTCTTGGATTTCCGGGTGTAGGGTTAACAGCATGTCTGTCAAGGGGTGGGGTAGGCTGCACGTCATTGCCGGAGTCGTCATTAGATGTCTGGGACTCAACATTGGAAGAAGGCTGCCCTGCCATATCTTCCGGATTGCCTTGTGTAGCTTTTGCCTCTTCATGGTCGGTCGTATCAGCCGTCTGCTCCTCTGTCTCGCTGTCAACATATTCAACTACTGGCGGCTCAGGTGTGTCATCCATGACGCATGAGAGCTCTTCCATAAACTTCTTGAACTTGTCATCGCTCACGAACACGGAATCTTCGCCTCCATCGAGAACACCCTCGAACATGGAGGTCTTGAATCTCAACTTGGCAATCATGCCCTCTTCGATGGAATCTTTTGACACAAGGTTCAATATCTGCACCGGCTTCTCCTGGCCCAACCTGTAGATGCGCGCTATCCTCTGTTCCAGCACGGCGGGGTTCCACGGCAGGTCAAGATTGATGAGAATGCTTGCCACCTGAAGGTTCAGTCCTGTAGAGCCGGCATCGGTCGAGATAAACACCCGGCTCTCGGGCAGGGTGGTGAAATATTCCACAAGCTGCCCGCGCTGCTTGGCGGAAATGCTTCCGTTGAGATACTCGAAGCGTATGCCGCGCTTCTCAAGTTCTATGGCCACAAGGCGTGCCATACGTTCCCACTCGCTGAAGATGACCACCTTCTCGTCTCCGTTGGCAAAAACATTGTCAAGCAGGTTCATCACCTCTGCTATCTTCACGTCCTGCCTCGTCTTGAGGTTCTGTTCAAGGATGAAGGTGCTGTCTGCCACCATCCTCATCTGCGAAAGGAGCAACATCAGCCGCCTGCGGTCCTGTTCGGACATGTAATGGAACTTTTTGTACTTGTTCAGAATCTTTGTGAGTTCCCATTTGTACTCTGCATGGTACTCTGCCTGTGCGCTTGTCATCGGCACGAGCAGATACTGGTCGCTTCTCTTGGGCAACTGCAGTCGTACGCCCTTCTTGGTTCTCCGAAGCAGTTGCTCCCTGATTTGCTCGCCTATGGCATTCAGGTTCTTGTAGCCGATGACCTTGCCGGTTTCCTGGTCGAGCAGGATGTGTTCTTCCTTGAACTTGTAATACGGACCCAAGCAGAACTGGTCAACCAGCTCCATGTTGGCATATAGCTCTTCCAGCTTGTTTTCCAACGGGGTTCCGGAAAGGAGGACTGCATAGTCCGAGTCTATCTTCCGCGCCGCTCTCGATATCTGCGTATCCCAGTTCTTCAGACGCTGTATCTCATCCATGATGAGTACTCCTGCCGACAACCTGCCCATTTCGCGGATGTCGTTGCACGCCGTGTTGTAAGAGACAATCTTGTAGGGGGCGGACGAGGTATATAATCGTTTGCGCTTGAAAGAAGCCCCTTCTATGACGATGACCTTTGGAACTGTCATCGTCTGACCGCCATGTTCATCCACGATCTCTGTCTTGTCGCCGCCTGTAAATTTCTCTATTTCCTTCTTCCATTGGTATTTCAGTGATGTAGGACATACCACGAGGACGCTGTCTGCCATGCCTTCCCTCAGATAGATTTCTGCGGCGGCAATAGCCTGAATGGTCTTGCCCAATCCCATCTCGTCGGCAATGATGGCTTTACCAGCCTTGACGGCAAAGCGGATGCCTTCTTTCTGATAGGGATAAAGTCGAACTGTGAGCATGGCGTCAAGCGTATCGTCGCTGTATTTGCTCTCTACCAATTGGAGGCGGCGGCTCTTCTCACGCTTGGCGATAATGAAATCCAAGGCATCGCCATAGCAGCGGAAATTCTCGTCGATGGCTTTAGCTGCTTGCAGGAAAATGTCAAACTTGCCGTATGCGTCCTCACGCAATACGCCATGTTCATCAAAGTAGTCTTTCGCCAACCTTCTGAGAATGTCATTACAGGTTTCTCCGAAACGTATCTTCACGCTCCTCTGACCTTTATAGTCAATATAGACGGAACTGTAGGCGGGCGGTTCGCCATGTATTTTCTTCCTCTTTTTCCCCACCCACAGCTTGACAGCTTCAAGATGTTTGCAAGTGCCAAGCTGGGAAGTCTTGAAATCCATGCACGAGCAATAGTTCCACATGCTGTTCTTCCCTCTATATACCACCTTATATTCATTTCTCGTCATGGCATTACCTACTCTGTATTCTCCAGGGCAGTACTCCTCATCGACCTGACTGATGGAAAAAACCTCCTTTTCTGCCTGCTGCTGACGCAAAGCCACTTGCCACTCTTCGAGTGTCATGGATTGAGGCTTTACGACATTGTTCAGCTTGGGCATTACAACCTTCGCCTTCTTGTTTTTTGATTTTTTGCTGTTGGCTGTTTTCTTGCTTGTGTTTTTTCCGTTTTTGGATTCCATAGTCAGTGCTTGGGAGTTTTATGGGTTATTGAAACACTTCCGATTTGAAACCGTCGATGGTGCCATCTGTTTCAGAATTTTCCCGTCGGTGAAGTTGCCATTTGCGAATGAGAGATGGAACACAGGATACTCCAGCCAGTCCTTTTCAAGACTCTCAATGGCAAGCCCCTTGAACAACTCTTTTCTTCCAAGGAAATAGTTCTCCAATGTGGATATGAGCAGGCTCTTCCCGAATCGTCTCGGACGACTCAGAAAATAGATGTTACCCCCATGGACAAGCTCGTAAATCAAGTCTGTCTTGTCAACATACACATATCCGTCTTGGATAAT
>CAMAHD010000181.1 GCA_945834405.1 uncultured Prevotella sp.
GCTTTGTCTGAACCCTTCCGATGGGAGTTCGGGAGGATTATCCGTAGATAATCTTTCCGTTCTCGTCCTCGTAGGGAGAGAGGTCCTTGGCATACTGGTTCATGGCACGCAGGCTCATACCCATTGATGAGAAGCCACCGTCATGGAAGAGATTTTGCATGGTCACCTTTCGTGTAAAGTCGCTGAACATCATCACACAGTAGTTGGCACATTCTTCAGCCGAAGCGTTGCCGAGGGGCGACATCTTGTTCGAGAAGTCCATCAGGTTCTCCATGTCCTTGATACCCTTACCGGCAGTAGTGGGCGTAGGCGACTGTGAAATCGTGTTGATGCGCACATTCTTCTCGCGACCATAGATATAGCCGAAGCTGCGGGCAATACTCTCCAGCATACTCTTGGCATCTGCCATGTCGTTATAGCCAAAGAAGGTACGCTGCGATGCGACGTAGGTAAGAGCCACCACGGAGCCGTATTCAGCAATGGCATCCTGCTTCTTGGCAACCTGCAGCATCTTATGGAAAGAAATGGCAGAAATGTCGAGTGTCTTCTGCAGATAGTTGTAGTCCAAGTCATCATAAGTACGACGCTTGCGTACGTTGGGACTCATACCGATGGAATGGAGCACGAAGTCGATTTTTCCACCTAACAGTCTGACCGATTCCTCAAAAACCTTCTCCAAGTCCTCCACGCTGGTAGCGTCGGCAGCAATGACAGGCGCGTTGAGCTGTTTGCTCAGTTCGTCCAGTTCACCCATGCGAAGCGCCATGGGGGTATTGCTGAGGGTGATACTTGCGCCTTCCTCTACGGCCTTCACGGCCACTTTCCAGGCGATAGATTCAGAATTGAGCGCGCCGAAGATGATGCCGCGCTTGCCTTTCAATAAATTGTGAGACATAAAAATACTACTTGATGTTTGAAAAAGTTTATCCCCATCGGGAATTTCGGCACAAAATTACAACATTTGTGCAACATAGGCAAATCTTTTCTCAATTTTAAGGGTATATTCTTCCGTTTTTCAAGGAAATATGCTTACCTTTACACCCATGAACGAGACTTTTCATCCCTCATCATCGCGTGGCGACACCATCTGTGCCATTGCCACGCCCCTCGGCGGTGCCATCGCCGTGGTGCGCGTATCAGGCAGCCAAGCCATCCCCATCACCGACCGCCTGTTCAGCAAATCTATCCTGCAGAGCCCCAACCGAAGCCTTCACTACGGAACCATCCTCTACCCTACGGGGCAGGCTGTCGACGAAGTGATGGTCAGCGTCTACCGTGCGCCCCATTCCTATACCGGCGAAGATGCCACCGAAATCAGTTGCCACGGTTCTCCCTATATAGCCGGAGAAATCCTGCGTCTGCTCCTCGATGCCGGCTGTCGGCAAGCCACAGGCGGCGAGTTCACCCTTCGCGCCTTTCTTAACGGCAAGATGGATTTGAGCCAGGCAGAAGCCGTAGCCGACCTCATCTCCTCATCCAACGGAGCGACCCACCGCCTCGCCCTGTCACAGTTGCGCGGCAACGTGTCGGGCAGACTGGCAGACCTTCGCCAGCAGCTGCTCCATATCACCAGTCTCTTGGAGCTGGAGCTCGACTTCAGCGACCACGAAGAGCTGGAGTTTGCCGACCGCAGCCAGCTGCTCCATCTCTCCCTCACCCTTCAGGAGCAACTCGGTGAGTTGTCAGCCAGCTTCCGTTCGGGACGCGCCATCAAGGAGGGCATACCCGTGGCCATCGTCGGCAAGACCAATGTCGGCAAGAGCACACTGCTCAATCAGCTGGCTGGCGAAGAGCGAGCCATCGTCAGCGACATCCATGGCACCACGCGCGACGTCATCGAAGACAGCATCACCATCCATGGAGTCAGTTTCCGGTTCATTGACACGGCAGGTCTCCGGGCTACCGACGACACCATAGAGCGTATCGGCATCGACCGCACCTACAAGAAGCTGAACGAATCGTCTGTCGTCCTGTGGGTTGTCGATGCACAGCCGTCGTCGGCAGAGATTGCGGAGATGGAAAAGCGATGCACAGACAAGCAGCTGATACTCGTGTTCAACAAGTCAGACCTTCCTGGCAGTCCCTCCACCCTCACCGCTCCCCTCTCCTCCTCCCATCGTTGCGGCATACCTGTCATATCTATCAGTGCCAAGATAGGGACAGGCTTGGACGAACTGCGCCAACTCATATACGACGGTGCCCATCTTCCCGACCTGCATTCCATGGAGACGGTCATCACTTCTGCCCGACATTATGATGCACTCTGCCATGCCCAATCCAATCTCCAGCGAGTCATCGACGGTCTTCATCTCGGACTGAGCGGCGATTTGCTCAGCGAAGACCTTCGCCTCTGTCTCAACGACCTTGGCGAGATAACCGGTCAGGGAGTCATCACCTCCTCCGAGGTGCTCAATAACATCTTCAGCCACTTTTGCATCGGTAAATAATTGATTATCAATATATTGAAATAACTACCACTAACTATCAGAGAACCACCTGTTTGGGTGGTTCTCTGTTTTTTAACACTTCGTGGTCAGTATTTGTTATTATGAATTATTCTAAGACAATCTCAGGATCAGGCTTCATGGAACGGAAGAAATCATCTAACTGCTTTCCAATCTCATCCCAGTCCCAACGCTTATCGAAAAGGTTTCTATCAAAAGCTGTTTTCATTTCACTCTCTGCGAATCTGAATCCGTTCCAATCGATTTTGTATCGAT
>CAMAHD010000182.1 GCA_945834405.1 uncultured Prevotella sp.
CGACGCATCTCCTTCTTTGTCGCAAATCTAACACACTGGAAGATGTCAACTTCGTCTTTCTCATCCATAGTCAAGAATACACACTCACTCTGTCGTGCTGTGTAATCGAGGAACAACTGCATCAGGGAGAACCAGTCTTTCTTTGTAATCTGGTTTTCGGGAGCTAACTTTCCATTGAATACCTCGACCGCATCAGGTAGTTTCTGAGTTAATGCTGGCTGCAAATCGGCATAGTATGACGTGAACAATCCCATCGTTTCAGGGCTGGTTCCTGACAAGCTTCGGTGGGACAGATAATCGACCATGATGGAAAGAATATACTTTCTCTTTAGCTCTGGTCGAATGTTTCCTTCATCATCAAGTTCAGGGCTTAATTCGGAACGCTCTGCAAATTGCTGGCAGAACGTATCAGCCAGACGGTCTTGTAATAGCAAATCCAAAATATCCTGCCACGTCAGATAGTTGTTGGGCTTCAGTTCTGCCAATAGTTTGTCAATGGCAGCCTGGTCATCACCCTCCAGAATGTCGAGGTTCTTTACAGCCGCCTTATGCTCTGGGCTTGTTCTGTGAGTCGAATCATAGATGCCCTCAAAATACTTGGTGGCTTCTTCCTTGGTCATGCTGCCAGCAGTTGCCATGCGGCACAACTCATGGAAGATGGTTCCATACACCCACAGGCGTTCCTCTTCCAGATTCTGCTTGATGGTAGAACGAGCTGCCATCTGACGGCTATCGACAAAGCTGATGTACTGTTGTCCCTTGTGCAAGAATATCTTCTTTTCATCCTTTGGCTTAGCCTCAGTCATCAAGTCGAGGGTAGAAGGTGCAATAAGCCTTGAAACGAAGTCTGGAGCAACCCTGAACTTCTGAAGCTTTTTTGCATCCTCTTCATCCAACTGTATCTGGTCAGGATTGTCATCATCCTGTTTAGACTGTTTGGTAAGTTTGGTTCCGCAATAAGGACACTGGCATTGAGTGTTGGCTATGACATGCCATCCGTGTCCAGTAGGATTAGATGCCGTGACATTCAGCATCCTGTTTCCTTTTATTATATATGGAGCATTGTTATCGAACTCTGTATCTGTCCTGTTTGATGTGCCGAAAACATAATAGGTCTTTCCTGTTTCCTCAGTCTCGTCAAGGTCGAACATATCACTATCATCCATTGTGATAGGCTGATAAGCGATACCATCATCCAACTTTAATTCTTCCGCAATAGCAACATATTCTCCACAGTGTTTACAACGGCTCATTTCAAGCAACGGTGCAGCATCTGGGGTGTCATCCGACATGTTCTCTGTATATATTTTGAAACTGCCGTCTTCCTTGTAATGTGGGTCTGATATATCGACAAACAAACCGTGGTTTGGCACACGATAGAAGTAGTGAACCTTCACACGCAAGTCTTCCAGTCCTTCATCTTCCGCAGTTTGGCACATCGCATCCAGTCGGTCAAGTTTTTCCTCAATAGTATTTCCGTCAGGAATCAACTCATCAAGCCGTAGATACCCGTCTTTGTTTTCATTCATCAGGCGAAGCCAATACTCTTTGTCAGCTTCAGGCAATGTGGCCAATCCCTTACGTTTACCATCCACATAGCGTACCTGGTTCACCTGTAATCCTGTTATGTCAGCGATGAAGTGCCTCAGTTCCTCTTTGGCTTGTTCATCACCACTCTTACCAATGGTGGCAGATGACGTAGCAAACCGAACATCGTTAGTAGTCACACCGTATGCCATCAGCACACGTCTGATAAGCATGGCAATCTCAGCTGCTCCAGCACCTGTATAGGTGTGTGTCTCATCAAGAGCAATCCAACGGAGTGTCTTCTTGTCTTCCTTGATAAGGTTTCTGTCCTTTTCTCTTAACAGAATATACTCCAACATGGTAGGATTGGTCAGTAAGATATTGGCAGGATGCTGACGCAATTCCTCTCTGGTAGCAATGACATGAGGAAATTTAGTCTCAATGATGTTACCATCCTTATCACGGGTGATACCCTTGATGGCATCTACTTTCCTCATTACCTTCTTATAGTTGAAGTCCTCTGGTGAGGGTATGCACTGTGGCATATCACCATTATAGACAGCGAATTTCAGTTCTGTACCAGCCAAAAGTTTCTCCATACGAGCCTTCTGGTCTTCCATCAGGGCATTGAGGGGATAGAGGAAGATGGCTTGTACCTCTTCTGCGACATAGTTGTCTATCAAGTCCTGAACAAGTGGGAGCATAAAGCACTCCGTCTTACCAGAACCTGTACCAGTCGTAACCACAATACTCATGTTCTTTCCATCAGGCGTTTTCTCCTTCAACAATGTCTTCCAACATTGATACTGATGCTCGTATGGCAGGTATGACTCTCCTGGGGGAAGAGTCTTCTTCCATAGGGTTCCCAGCATTTCTTCTGCTTCTGGAGCATGTTCCGGATAGACGGTCTCATAGTTGTTCATACACTGTACCAAAGGCATCGCATCCTTGGGAGCGAATACCTCTGGAATAAGTTTTGTCAACTGACTGATGTAACCTTTCTGGCTTTCGTTTCGTGCTTCACCACACCACATAGCCGACAGCGTTTTCTCTACTG